>CADECN010000016.1:0-13184 GCA_902825785.1 uncultured Hyphomicrobium sp.
GAGAGCAACAATGGCACGTCCAAATAAATTTGATGGGATGATGCATGACTATTGCAGTCGTGGTTTTTGCGGTTCGGTAGTGGATGGCAAACCATTGCACGTCACAGACTTTTTTCCTGAGACGGGCCAAGTATCTGCGGATGATTTCGTGCAATGGATACTCATCGCAGAAGGTTTGGAAGGACAACGCGATATCTGGGGACTGAAGGATGTGTTTGTGAAACACATGGGCGCGGAGTTGGTCCACGTCTACGAGTTGCGCTCTGACTATCGAGGCACATAGTCGGAGGTCCATGACGGCTCATGCCCTTGGACGGCAGAGAACGCGCGGAATGTTTGAGTCTGCCTTCGATCCTCTGCGGAGCAAAAAATTTGTTACGGCCCCGTTCGTCTGAGATGCGTGCCTTCCACCCAGATGGTTCGGAAATCTCCATTGTCGTCAGTAAATTCAAGCTCAGCCCAACCAATGTCATTGAAACCCACAACCTCGTGGGTGCTTCCGACCCGCTCATTTATTGCTCGTGCGTCTTCGGCGGGAAGGTCATCAGTCAGAAATCGCGGCAGGCCAACAAGAATGACGGTGTCGCCAGCCCGGATTGGCATCCCATTAATGTCGAGTGTATTGGTCATGGCGAATTCCAAGCGTTTCTGCATTCGACCCCAAAGCCGAACTGATAGCCGACCCAAGCAAACACAATCCTAAGCGTAACCGCCCAAGAACGCGCCACATGATGCCGAGAATTTATCGATGAGTCTTTTGCTCTGGTCGCGCAGCATGACAGTTGTTGATAGCGACTCGCCTCTCGGCTTTGAAACTGCCGGCGATGAAAGTTGGCCGGTTTGGTATCGCTATCTGACAATACACGGAAAGCGCGCCTATGAGCTGGGAAACGTATGTAGCACCTGCGCGTTCTTTTTTGAGCGTATGGATGGCGCGAACGATAAAGCTGAAGTCAATGAACTTATAACCCGCTTGGCGCAAGGCCTTGCCACCGATGAACAAGATGCAGTCGCGCGCATCGCAAATATGGTTCCGCAGGGCGACTACGTGGTCAATATGCTCGAAGTGACGCCGAGCGCCGTAACCGTCGGAACCGAAGATGACTATTTTATAAGCGAGCAACAAGAAACGTGGGGTTCTAATTTCTTTGGGGGAACGCCGCATGACCCCAAGGTCCCGTACTATCGCTCGGGCACGCGCGTGATAGGCGCCACCGAGAAACTGTTTGAGTTTCTAATACCCATGTACCCTCGCTCGTGGCTGAACCAGGAGCAGATCGATAATTATCGCAAAGCAGTTGCAAGCGGTCTTAAGCCAACGGCCGTTTCTGTTTCGCTATTGGATGTGAAGGGACCAGCTTTCGCTGAGCCCGGCGCAAACCCTGAATCCGGGGGCTGGGAACATTGGTGTCTGGCCCACTACATTTTGGATGGCCATCACAAAATAGAGGCGGCCGCACAGGAACATGGAACGCTTACTCTCTTGAGCTTTTTAGCAATCCAGCACGGAGTGTCGTCGGCAGATCAGGTCACTCGCGCCAAGACGTTCCTCAACTTCCGCTAGTGGCGCGAGCAGAAGAGGGCGCACAGAATGTTCGCGTCTGACCTCAAACCGGAAGCCGAAATGACAGGGTTCGCAAATTCTCTGATACCGGGGGCGCGTCGCCTCCTGAAAGATCACGATCCTGGCGAAATGGAGCGGCCGAACATTGACACGCCTTCGGTGTCGGAGGCTCTGACCTCAATCTGATCGTTAGCCACGGTCTCATAGTTGAAGCGGAAATGCGGGTTCTCGGCGATCGAAATGCCGCCTTCCACGCGGAACAGTAGCGCGTCGCCGGTCTTTACTTCGATGTTGTCGACGATGCGCAACGGCGTATACGCGCGGGTCTTCGGGTTCAGCTGCATGCCGGTGAAGTTCGGATGGCGGATCATGACGACGCCTTCGCGCCAAGCGTCACCGCGCGCTTTGCTGGTCCGCCGCTCCACCTTGACAGCGCCGAGTTGTGCAATGGCTTCGGCGGGATCTTGCGGGCCAACGCCCGAACAGCCGCCGGAGCCCTGAATGAACTTCTTGGTCATATGGAGCTTTCCGTCCTTCGTCTCGGCGACGATCCGCAAATACGCGAACATGTCGACGCGCACCCGCGTTTCGAACAGGCGCTCGCCCAGTTCGCGGCTCGCGGCGAAGGCCTCGCCGAAACGGATGGTGGCCGCAACCGGTGCAGGATTGCGGTCAACGATGAGATAGAGCGTTTTCAAATCGCTACCGCGAGCCGGAGGGAAGCGAATGGATACGGGCACGACTGAGGCGTTCTCTGCGATTTGCGGCGTGTAGACCGTGATCAAGCCGTCTTCCTCGAGGATTTCGCGGTCTCCGAAAATGTCGGTTTTGAGACTGGGCCAAGGATCGCTTTCGTTCGCATGCGCAAGCGATGTCAGTGAACAAACGAGACCCGTCAGGAGCGAAAGGGCGAGCGTCTTCGATCGTGTCATTACCGAATCCTCCCAGGCAATCGGAGTACAAATCTATCGCAGCCCGGCGTGTGCGGCCATGATGGCGCTGAAGATTGGGAATTTCTCCTGGCGGAGAGCTCGGGCCGCTGACAGACCAAGCACGAGTTACCGCCCTAGCGGCCGTCCTCGTAAAGTGTCGTAGCGATAAGTCGCTTTGGGGTTCGAAGCTGCCGTGTCGCGGCGAGAGCGGATTGTGCTCATGACCCAGAGCGGACACTTAGGGCGTTGGGACCACGGCAACGTGTTTTGCCATCCGTTCGCCCAAGCCAACTCTAAGCGGTTCAAGTTTGCCGACTTTGTATATTCTGATGCTAATCAGGATGATTCTGACGATGCAAATATTCGACTGTGGACCTCTCCTCAACCTTTTAAGCACGTATGTGGTTGGCTTCACGCTGCCCGACGGACGCAACCACTATGACTACATCGGCACCGGGACACTCGTCGAGATCACGGGCAAACTAGGGATATTGACCGCCAAGCATGTGCTTGACGTGCTGCCTACAGAAGGCGAGGCTCGAATTGCATTGTTCCGTAACCGCAACATAGGCGACTTCGCGATGCTCGACCTCGCGCACACAACGCGCGTATCTCTCAACGATGCTGATGTCGGCTTTCTCACGTTGCCTGCGCCGCTTTCAACAACCCTGAACGCGTACAAAAGCTTCAAGCCGCTTATCACAGACGCCGTGCACACACCCGAACTGCCGAGGCTGGCGGTATTGCTTGGCGTGCCAGATGAGTGGACGACCAACGAAATTGTACTCGGCGGACATCGACGGCAATTTCATTTGTTGGGCACTAAAGGCACAATCATTGAAAAACGCCAACAAGGCTCTCACGATATTTTCACGCTCCGACCCGATTTGGCGGATCCGTACGCGGCACCGAAAAGTTATGGCGGTGTGAGCGGCGGAGGCGTATGGCTAGCTTTCATTTCCGAGGACGGTCGTGATGTCGCAGATAGGCGCTTGATCGGCGTCGCATATCTGGAACGCGAGATTCCAGGCGAAGGACTCGTCATCGATTGCTACGGCCCCGAAACGATATATCGAGATTTAGTCAACGCGGTCGCGGAGCAGGCGGCGCAAGTCCAATGAGAGCCGTTCCGCGATTGTTGCCGATGAGTTGACGATAGCAAAGCCTAGACGGACGCAAGTGGCCCTTGACGGAAGTGAGCGCACAAAATGTATGTGTCCAGCTTCAAACCCAAAGCCGAAATGACCGGCGACCCAACACGCGCAATTTTTCGAACAGCCGCCCTAGCGCCCGCCCGCAGCATCATCTCCGACGCGCTCGCGCATCAGCACCTTGGCTTGCGCCTCATCCAGCACCGTGAACTCCGATCCGTCGTAAGACGAACGGCCGTCGTCGCTCATGCGCGGGCCGGAGCCGATGGCTCGCCCGAGCCGCTTCCACACGTCGGCGTCGATGCTGCCGCCGTGGCTCCACACGCCCGACAGCGTGTAGCGCACCTTGGCACTGCGGGCGGCGAGTTGCTCGATGTCGCCGATGATTGCCGGGCCGTGCTTGGAAAGCGCGCTCTCCAGCAGCCCGGCCGCAACGTAGGCGGCATCTTCCGGCGTCTCGCACGCGTCAATGGCGGCGAGCGTGAGCGGCACGATCAGTTTCGGGTGATCCTCGATCAGATCGAATTCGCAGTCCGTCACCCACGCGGTCTCATCCAGCATCGTTGCGTCGGGCTCGCTGCCGTCGGCACCGAACAGACGGCCGCGTTCGACGAGAGCGGTGGCGACCTTGCGAAAGTCATACGTGCCGTCGGCGTTGCGGCACGGATGGGCTTCGCCGCCGTATTTGCAGTCGAAGCAGTCGGGCAGGGTCATGGCGCACCGTCCGGAACGCGTCAGATGCCAAGCTTTGACTTCAGGATTTCATTGACCGCGGCGGGGTTGGCCTTGCCGCCGGTCGCCTTCATGACCTGACCCACGAACCAGCCCAGCATGGAGGGCTTGGCCTTGGCCTGCTCGACCTTATCCGGGTTGGCCGCGATGATCTCGTCAACCGCCTTCTCGATGGCGCCGGTATCGGTCACCTGCTTCAAGCCGCGCGTCTCGACGATCTCGGCCGGGTCGCCGCCTTCCGTCCAGACGATTTCGAACACGTCCTTGGCGATCTTGCCTGAGATGGCGTTGGAGGCGATGAGGTCGATGATGCCGCCAAGCTGATCGCTCGACACCGGACTTGCCTCGATGTCGTGGCCTTCCTTGTTCAAGCGGCCGAACAGTTCGTTGATGACCCAATTGGCGGCGAGCTTGCCGTCGCGGCCCTTGGCGACCGCCTCGAAGTAGTCGGCGCTGTCGCGCTCGGCCACCAGCACCGCGGCGTCGTAGGCGCTGAGCCCGTAGTCCTTGATGAAGCGCGCGCGCTTTTCATCCGGCAATTCGCACAGGTGCTGCTTCAAATTCTCGACCCACTCTTGCGTCAGTTCGAGCGGCAGCAGATCGGGGTCTGGGAAGTAACGATAATCATGCGCTTCTTCCTTCGAACGCATCGAGCGCGTCTCGCCCTTGGCGGGATCGAACAGGCGCGTTTCCTGATCGATCTTGCCGCCATCCTCGATGATGTCGATCTGGCGGCGGGCTTCCGTCTCGATCGCCTGGCCGATGAAGCGGATCGAGTTGACGTTCTTGATTTCGCAGCGCGTACCGAGCGGGCCACCCGGCTTGCGCACCGAGACGTTGACGTCGGCGCGCAGGTTGCCCTTCTCCATGTCGCCGTCGCAGGTGCCGAGGTAGCGCAGGATGGTGCGCATCTTGGTGACGTAGGCCTGCGCCTGCTTGGAGGAGCGCATGTCGGGCTTCGACACGATCTCCATCAGCGCGACGCCGGAGCGGTTGAGGTCAACATAGGAATAGTCGGGGTGCTGGTCGTGCAGCAACTTGCCGGCGTCCTGTTCGAGATGCAGGCGCTCGATGCCGACGGTCATCGTCTCGCCGTCGACGTCGATCTCGACCTCGCCCTCGCCCACCACGGGCTGCTTGTACTGCGAGATCTGATAGCCCTGCGGCAGGTCGGGATAGAAGTAGTTCTTGCGGTCGAAGACGCTCTTCAAATTGATCGCGGCCTTTAGCCCGAGGCCGGTGCGGACCGCCTGCGCCACGCACTCGCGGTTGATGACGGGGAGCATACCGGGCATGGCGGCATCGATAAGCGAGACATGGCTGTTCGGCTCAGCGCCGAAGCCGGTGGACGAGCCCGAGAACAGCTTGGCGTTGGATGCGACCTGGGCATGGACTTCCATGCCGATCACGACTTCCCAGTCACCGGTGGCGCCGCGAATGGTGTTCGATGCCTTCGCTCCGCCCTTGGCTTTTGCCGTGCTCATCTTCCGCCTCCGTTACGGCCACGAGCGTTAGCGCACGAAGCCGGGTTCAGGCAATGCCGCGCGCTTTCAGCGCCTCAGCGCGTAGCCCGCCGCCGCGTAAATCATGCCCGCAATGAACGAGACGACGAAGGCACCGGCGGCGGCGCGGCCCAGCGTCGGAGTGTCCCAGACGCGAAACAGCGTTGCAAAATAGAGCAGCACCGAGCCGGCGATGGCGCCGACGAAGCCGGCGATCACGACCTTGCTGCGCTCGTCCGCCTTGCGGCCCATCATGAAGGCGACGGCGATCGTCGCCGGATTCAGGAACCCGTAAAGCAGGACCTCGATGATCGGCACATCGGGTTGCAGATCCGGCGTCACTTGCCCGCCTCGTTCTTGCCGTTGGCGTCCTGCGCCTGGCGCAGTTTTTCTTCCTCGTACTGGATGAACCAGCCGATCATGTTGCGCCATTGGGCGCCGACCATCTCGACCATTTCGGGCGGCATGCCCTTGTCGGCGGCGCGTTCGCGCACGCGGTCGATCACCTGCTGGATGCGCCACGGCACGGTCGCGCCCTCGCTCGATGTCATCTTGATCTGCCAGGCGCGATCGACGTAGCCGAAGCGTTCGGCGATGAGATCGACGAGGGTTGCGTCGATGCGGTCGATTTCGGAGCGGACCTGGTTCATGTCCGCGCATTCCCATGGGCGCTTGGGGTCCATTTTTGCCTAGCCCTTCATCCACCACTCGTCGGGCGCAGCGAAGCGTCCGGCGGCATCCTCGATCACCTGCGCGGTGCGGAACAGTGTTTCTTCGTCGAACGGCTTGCCGATGAGCTGCAGCCCGAGCGGCGTGCCTTCCGACGAAAGCCCGGCTGGCACCGACATGCCGGGCAGACCCGCCATGTTCACCGTCACCGTGAAAATGTCTTCCAGATACATGGCGAGCGGATCGCCCGACTTTTCGCCCAGCGCGAACGCGGGCGACGGCGTCGTCGGCGTCAGCACCACATCGACCTTGTTCCAGGCTTCGTCGAAGTCACGCTTGATGAGGGTGCGGACCTTCTGCGCCTTCAGATAGTAAGCGTCGTAATAACCGGCCGAGAGCACGTAGGTGCCGATCAGGATGCGGCGGCGGACTTCCTTGCCGAAGCCGGCGGCGCGGGTTTTTTCATACGTATCGATCAGGTTGTCGCCCTCGATGCGCAGGCCGTAGCGCATGCCGTCGTAGCGCGCGAGGTTGGAGGAACATTCGGCGGGCGCGACGATGTAATACGCGGGCAGCGCATACTTGGTGTGCGGCAACGAGATTTCGTGGATGGTGGCTCCGGCCGCCTTCAGCCAGGCGATGCCGTCGTCCCACAGCTTCCCGATTTCCTTCGACATGCCGTCGACGCGGTATTCCTTCGGCACACCGACGCGCAGGCCCTTCACGCCTTTCGACAGCACGGCCTCGTAATCGGGCACAGGCGCTTCGACGCTGGTTGAATCCTTCAGATCGTGGCTCGCCATCGCCTTCAGCATGATCGCGCTATCGCGCACCGTCTTGGCGATCGGGCCCGCCTGATCGAGGGACGATGCAAACGCGACGATGCCCCAACGCGAACAGCGCCCATACGTCGGCTTGATGCCCACGGTGCCGGTCAGCGCGGCCGGCTGGCGGATCGAACCGCCCGTATCCGTCGCGGTGGCGGCAAGGCACAGATCGGAGGCGACGGCCGCGGATGAGCCGCCCGATGATCCGCCGGGCACGAGCTTGTCGGTCGAGCGCTTGCCGTCCTTGCCCTTGCGCCGCCAGGGCGAGACGACATTGCCGAACGCGCTCGTCTCGTTCGACGAGCCCATGGCGAACTCATCGTTGTTGAGTTTGCCGAGCATGACGGCGCCGGCGTCCCACAGGTTCTGGCCGACGGTCGATTCATACGGCGGCTTGAAGTCGTCGAGAATTTTCGAGCACGCGGTCGTGCGGATGCCGTTGGTGCAGAACAAGTCCTTGTTGCCGAGCGGCAAGCCTTCGAGCGGCCGCGCATTGCCCGCTTTCAAGCGCTTGTCGCTTTCGGCGGCCTGCGCGCGCGCGTGCTCCGGCGTCGGCAGCACGTAGGCGTTGATGGCGGCGTTCGCCTTCTCGATGCGATCGATGAATGCGTTGGTCAGTTCGGTCGCGGAAAACGATTTCTTGGCCAAGCCGTCGCGCGCCTGCGACAGCGTGAGCTTCGTCAAGTCGGTCACGCGCTCACGGTCCTTTCTCGGTATCGCAGCGTTGCAGCACGGTTTCGTTGTCCATCACCGTGACTTTGATGGCGCCATCGGCGAGGCGTTCGAAGATGTCGGATTCCGGCCCTTCTTCCGCGCCTTCGTGGCAGTCCATGCTGGCCGTCCATTTCTTGCCCGGCTCAGCCTCGGTGATCGAGCGGAACGTGCAGGCCCCCTCCCAGCCTTCGAAGCCGTTCTCGGTCAAGGTCTCGGGAACCGTGTCGGCGTTGCGGTCGGCACCGGCGGCGAGCGCTTTCAGTTTCTCGCAGCCTTCCTTGGTCGCGTAGGTGCCCGGGCCCACGAACGCGCCCTTGACGTCCGCGAACGCGGGTACGCCGAGAACTGTCAGAACCGCAAGTGCCGGTAAGAATCGCATCGCGCTCACTCCACGACCTTCGGCACGACGAAAAAACCGTCCTCGGACTTGGGCGCGTTGCGCGTGACGGCCTCGGCGATCTCGCCGTCCGTCACCACGTCGTCGCGCATCGGCAAGGCCTGGCCGACGACGCGCGTCATCGGCTCGACCGAGGATGTATCGACCTCGTCGAGTTGCTTCACCCAGTCGAGGATGCCGGACAGCTCTTTTTCGAGCCCCTGGGCTTCCTCGTCCGTGATTTTGATGCGCGCCAGGCGCGCGATGCGCCGGACGGTCGCCTTGTCGACCTGCATGAAATTTCCGCCGAATATGGCTTGGGGCTGATTTCGACCGTTCTCTTAGCCGTCCGGCGGGCGGAAACGCAACCGGGAGGCGAAAAAACGCTGGCCGGACAGGCGGCGAGCCGCCATAGACCAGCGCCATGAGCGAGCAAGCACAGGCGAAATCGGGGCAGACGACGGAAGACGTCGCCCAATTTAGCACCTGGACCGGTACGAGCGGACGCCTGATCGGGATTGACGCCGGTACCAAGACGCTCGGGCTCGCGCTGTCGGACGTGACGCGCATGATCGCCTCACCGCTCGAGACCATCATGCGCACCAAGTTCGCGGCCGACGCGGCCAGGCTTTTCAAGCTTTGCAATGAGCACGCCTGCGCCGGACTTGTGCTCGGGATGCCGCGCAACCTCGACGGCAGCGAGGGGCCGCGCGCGCAAGCGACGCGGGCGCTGGCGCGCAACCTGAACCGGCTTTCCGCTTTGCCCATCCTGCTATGGGACGAAAGGCTGACGACGGCGCTCGCCGAACGCATGCTGATCGAGGCCGACCAGACGCGCAAACGCCGCGGCGAGGTGATCGACAAGCTCGCCGCGACCTTGATTCTCCAGAGCGCGCTCGACCGGCTGCGCGGCGCGCCATTGGCTTGACTGTGGCGGACTAACATCTTTGTTTTACGCGCCGTTAATGACGCCATAGGGCAAATTCCGGCCACGCTTGCGGCCGAGGGGGACTCCCCCTATAGAAACCGCTTTAATGAACAAGCCAACGACCGCAAGCGCGCTGACATCGTTTCCGCGCCGCCATCTGCTGACCTGCGAAGGTTTGTCGGCAGCAGAGATCAATTTCCTTCTCGACCTCGCCGATCAGGCCGCCGACCACATCCGGCAGGGCGGGCACAAACGCGACGTTCTGGCGGGTCGCACCCTCATCAATCTGTTCTTCGAAAGCTCGACGCGCACGCAGGCCTCGTTCGAAATGGCCGGCAAGCGGCTCGGCGCCGACGTGATGAACATGAATGTGGCGACCTCGTCCGTCACCAAGGGCGAGACGCTGATCGACACGGCCGTCACGCTGAATGCCATGCGGCCCGACCTGATCGTGGTGCGCCACCACGCGGCGGGCGCGGTGGAACTGCTGTCGCAGAAGGTCGACTGCTCCGTCATCAACGCGGGCGATGGCGCGCACCAGCACCCAACGCAGGCGCTGCTCGACGCTTTGACCATCCGGCGCGCCAAGGGGCGCGTCTCGGGGCTGACGGTCGCGATCTGCGGCGACATCCTGCATTCGCGCGTGGCGCGCTCCAACATCAATGTGCTCAACACGCTCGGCGCGCGCGTGCGCATCATCGCGCCCTCGACGCTACTGCCGTCGGCGCCGGAACGGCTCGGCGTCGAAGTCTTCACCGACATGTGGAAGGGGATCGAGGGCGCCGACATCGTGATGATGCTGCGCCTGCAGCGGGAACGCATGGATGCCTCCTACGTGCCATCGAGCCGCGAGTTCTTCCATTTCTTCGGCCTCGACCATGAAAAGCTGGCGCGCGCCAAGCCGGACGCCCTCGTCATGCATCCGGGCCCCATGAACCGGGGCGTCGAAATCGCCTCCACGGTGGCCGACCACACCCGCAGCGTCATTCGCGAGCAGGTGGAAATGGGCGTCGCCGTCCGCATGGCGGTGCTCGAAGCGCTTGCCGCGCATTTATCCGGCGCGGGGGCCTGAGGCGATGGCGAAAGCAATCGAAAAACCGAAGATGGCCGGCAAAGCGACGGTCTTCATCAACGCCCGCATCGTCGATCCGGCGTCGAACCGCGACGAGCCCGGCGGCCTGTTGGTCAAGGACGGTCTGATCGCCGACGTCGGCGGGCATCTGCGGCGCAACGCGCCGGACGGCGCCGAAGTCATCGACTGCAAGGGAAACGTACTGGCGCCCGGGCTGATCGATGCGCAGGTGTTCACGGGCGAACCGGGGTACGAGCATCGCGAGACGCTGAAAACCGCGAGCCACGCGGCGGCCGCCGGCGGTGTTACGACCATGGTCGTCATGCCCGATACGAACCCGGTCATCGACCAGGTCGCGCTCGTCGACTTCATCCAGCGGCGCGCGCGCGACAACGCGCTCGTACACGTGCAAACCATGGCCGCGATGACCAAAGGCCTGCAAGGCGAAGAGATGACCGAGATCGGGCTTCTCAAGCGCGCCGGCGCCATCGCGTTCTCGAACGGCCGCTCCAGCCTCGCCAACACGCGCGTCATGCGCAACGTTCTCAATTACGCGAAGGATTTCGGTGCCCTCGTCGTGCACCACACGGAAGATCCCTATCTTTCGGGGAGCGCCTCGATGAATTCGGGCGAGGTGGCCGCGCGGCTCGGTTTGCCGGGATCGTCAAAGCTCGCTGAGACGATCGTGCTCGAACGCGACGTGCGTCTGGTCGAAATGACGGGTGGACGCTATCACGCCGCGACCATCAGCTGCCGGGACAGCCTCGACGTCGTCCGCAACGCCAAGGCGCGCAAGCTGCCCGTGACGTGCGGCGTCTCGATCAATCACCTGACGCTGAACGAGAACGACATCGGCCCCTATCGCACGTTCTTCAAGGTGCGGCCGCCGCTCAGGCGTGAAGAGGATCGCGTCGCGATGGTGCAGGGTATCGCCAACGGCGACATCGACATCATCGTGTCGAGCCACGATCCGCAGGACGCCGACACCAAGAGGCGGCCGTTCGCGGAAGCCGCCGACGGCGCGGTTGGACTGGAGACGCTGCTGCCGGCCGCGCTGCGGCTCGTTCATTCGGGCGACCTTACCCTGCTCGCCGTGCTGAAGGCGCTGACAGTCAATCCAGCGAAGCTGCTCGGGCTGCATTCGGGCCGGCTCGTCAAAGGCGCGATCGCGGACCTCGTCCTGTTCGATCCGGGTGAACCGTGGGTCGTCAACAAGGACCTGCTGCGTTCGCGCTCGAAGAATACGCCTTTCGACGAAGCGCGCATGCAGGGCCGCGTGCTGCGCACCGTGGTTGCGGGCGAAACGGTCTATGAATACGCTGGCGTCGAGCGGACGTAAGGCGCCGCTCGCCGCGGCGGACCTTTCATGAGCCCACTCTCGTCTCTCCTCACGCTGCTGGCGGCCGGACTTTGGCAGTGGCTCGCGATCGCGTTCGCGCTTGGCTATCTGCTTGGGTCCATTCCGTTCGGACTGCTGCTGACGCGGGCGGCGGGTCTGGGCGATGTGCGCGCGATCGGCTCGGGCAATATCGGCGCGACCAACGTGCTGCGCACCGGCAACAAGGGGCTTGCTGCCGCCACGTTGCTGCTCGACGGGCTCAAGGGCACCGCAGCCGTTCTCATCGCCGATCATTACTTCGGGCAGGGAGCCGCCCTGCTTGCAGGTCTTGGCGCGTTCCTCGGCCACCTTTTTCCGATCTGGCTGAAATTCAAGGGCGGCAAGGGCGTTGCGACCTTTATCGGCGTGCTGCTCGGCCTCGCCTGGCAGGGCGCTGCGGTATTCGGGCTGGTCTGGCTCGCGGTCGCGACGGCGACGCGCTACTCATCGCTGGCGGCGCTGGTAGCAGCTGCCGCGGTGCCGGTCGCGCTCTATGCTATGGGGAAGCCGGAAGTCGCGGGTCTCGCCGCGATCATGACCCTGCTCATCCTCATCAAGCATCGCGGCAACATCGCGCGGCTCATCGCAGGCGTGGAGCCGAGGATCGGTGCCAAAGGCTGAGCAAAGCGATCTCTTCGGCAGCACGCCGCCGCCGCGCGAAAAGCTCGGTGCGCAAGAGGCGCTGGCGTGCCTGCGCCTGATCCGTTCCGAAAACGTCGGGCCCATCACTTTCCGGCAATTGATCCGCCATTACGGCAGCGCGTCGCGCGCGCTGGAAGCGCTGCCCGAAGCCTCGCGTCGCGGCGGCCGTCGCGGCGGTATTCGCATTTTCGCGGCTGAGGCTGCCGAGAAAGAATTAGAGGCGGCGGCGCGAACGGGTGCCACGGCCGTGTTCGCGATCGAGGCGGGCTATCCTGCGGCGCTCGCCGCCATCGATGCCCCGCCACCGATGATCTACGTCAAGGGCGACGCGACGCTTCTGGCAAAACCGGCCGTGGCGATCGTCGGCTCACGCATGTGCTCGGCGGCTGGCGTGCAAGTGTCGCAACTTTTTGCGCGCCGCATCGGGGAAGCTGGTTACGTCATCGTGTCGGGTCTTGCGCGCGGCATCGACGGCGCGGCGCACGAAGCCGCGCTTGCGAGCGGTACCGTCGCCGTGCTGGCCGGCGGTATCGACATCGTCTATCCGCCCGAACACGAGGCGCTGCAGCAGCGGATCGCGGAGCGGGGTTGCCTCGTCAGCGAGATGGCGCCCGCCTTCCGGCCGCGCGGCGTTGATTTTCCGCGCCGGAACCGCATCGTCTCCGGGCTCGCGCTTGGCGTCGTGGTGGTGGAGGCG
>CADECN010000016.1:13194-16859 GCA_902825785.1 uncultured Hyphomicrobium sp.
GTATTCGCGGTGCCCGGTCATGCGCTCGACCCGCGCGCGGAAGGCACCAACCGGCTGATCCAGTCTGGTGCCGCCCTCGTCATCAAGCCGGACGACGTGATCGAGGCGTTGCGGCCGATGACGGGCTTGCGCGAAGGGCGGATCATGCCGTGGGCCGATGCGGGTGAACCGGTGCTGCGGGTTGAGCCGGCGCCGGTCGACATCGCAGACGTCGATATCGCAGACGTCGATATCGCAGACCGCGAGCGCGCGGCGGTACTTGCCGTGCTTGGGCCCGCACCAACGGAAATCGACGCCATCGCGCGGGCGACCGGGCTCGCCAGCCGGCAGGTTCAGATCGCTCTGATCGAGCTGGACCTGGCCGGACGCATCGAGCGCCAGGGCCATGGACTCGTGGCGCTGAAGCCGTAACCGGGTGGCTCCGATTGCGGGTCTGGCTCAGGCCGCGGTGCCCCGGGCCGCACGGCGCGCTTCGCGTTCGGCGAGCACCAGTAAGCCGCGCAGCGTGTCGCAGCCCGGCTCCGCCGACGTGAGCGCTTCGAGTTCTGCGATCAGGTCGGCGACATACTCGAGCCGATCGCTCGCGGGCCCAGGCGTTCCCACAGTTCTGGAATAAAGTCTTTGAATATCAGACACGTGGCCTCTCGAAAAAATGAGATTCGGTCCTTGTCTCAATCGATACCGCGTCACCTTTAAGGTTGCAATCATTCTATTCATGCAATCATTAGTGGTTTATAGGACCCTCATTTGACACGTATGCGGCGATCAACCATGTTCCCGGCCCACCGCTGCGGCGCCAACAAGACGCCCAAAAACCGGTCAACCAGAGCGGGTATTTGCCGCCTAGGAGCCCCATCCCGACATGCAGGTCGTTATTGTCGAATCCGCCGCTAAGGCCAAGACAATCAACAAATATCTGGGCTCTGGATACAAGGTCATCGCATCCTACGGTCATGTTCGCGACCTGCCGGCCAAAGACGGATCGGTGGAGCCCGATCATGATTTTGCGATGCACTGGGAGGTCGACGGCAAGTCCCAGAAGATCATGCGCGAGATCGCAGAGGCGGTCAAAAAAGCCGACAAGCTGATCCTGGCGACCGACCCCGACCGCGAGGGCGAGGCCATCTCGTGGCACATCCTCCAGATCCTCGACCAGAAGAAGGCGCTCAAGAAGGACACCGAGGTCGAGCGGGTGGCGTTCAACGCCATCACCAAGCAGTCGATCCTGGACGCCTTGAAGCATCCGCGCCAGATCGATGCGCCGCTGGTTGACGCCTACCTGGCGCGGCGCGCACTCGACTACCTCGTCGGCTTCACGCTGTCGCCGGTGCTGTGGCGCAAGCTGCCCGGCGCGCGTTCGGCGGGTCGCGTGCAGTCGGTGGCGCTGCGGCTCATCTGCGACCGGGAAGCCGAGATCGAGGCCTTCAGGACCGACGAATACTGGACGATCGAAGCGCTGCTTCAAACCGGCAAGGCCGAGGACGTGAAAGCGCGTCTCGTCGCGATCGCCGGCACCACGCTCAAGAAGCTCGACATCAAGGACGAGGCCAGCGCGTTCGCGATCAAGGCCGCGATCGAGAACCAGACCTTCCGCGTCGCCTCGGTCGAGAAGAAAGCGGCCAAGCGCAACCCGTATCCGCCGTTCACCACCTCCACGCTGCAGATGGATGCCTCGCGCAAGCTCGGCTTCTCGGCCAAGCAGACGATGCAGATCGCGCAGCGGCTCTATGAGGGCGTCGACATCGGCGGCGAGACGGTCGGCCTCATCACCTACATGCGAACCGACGGCGTGCAGATCGTGCCGGAAGCGGTGAGCGCGATCCGCGACGTCATCTCGGCCGAGTACGGCCGCAACTACACGCCGTTCGCGCGCGAATGGAAGACGAAAGCCAAGAACGCGCAGGAAGCGCACGAGGCGATCCGCCCGACCGATCCCAAGCGCAAGCCCGATCAGGTGCGCAAGCATCTCGATAAGGACCAGGCCGCGCTCTACGACCTCGTCTGGAAGCGGACCATCGCCAGCCAGATGGCGCCCGCCGACTTCGAGCAGACGGTTGCCGAAATCGAGGTCAAAGGCCGCGACGGCAAGGACTACGGCCTGCGCGCCAACGGCTCCGTCGTCACGTTCGACGGCTTTCTCAAGGTCTACGAGGAAGGCCGCGACGACCGCTTCCGCTACGTCGAAAAGGGCAAGGACGATCCGGAAGAGGACGAGAACAACCGCCGCCTGCCGCCGCTTGCTGTGAATGACATTCTCTATGATCGGGCCGTGACCCCGGGTCTCGCTACCGACGATAAGTACGGGACAAGCGCCGACCAGCACTTCACGCAGCCGCCGCCACGCTTCTCGGAAGCGACGCTGGTGAAGCGCATGGAGGAACTCGGCATCGGGCGGCCGTCAACCTACGCCTCGACCATGGCGACGCTGGTCGACCGCGACTACGTGCGGATCGAGAAAAAGCGCCTCGTGCCCGAGGACAAGGGACGGCTCGTCATCGCGTTCCTGGAAAGCTTCTTCAAGCGCTACGTCGAATACGACTTCACGGCGGGGCTGGAAGAACAGCTCGACCTCATCTCGAACAACGAACTCGCCTACAAGGACGTGCTGCGCGACTTCTGGCGCGACTTCATGGCGGCCATCGGCGAGATCAAGGATCTGCGCGTCGGCGAAGTGCTGGACGCATTGAACGACATGCTGGCGCCGCACATCTTCCCGCCCAAGGACGATGGCAGCGACCCGCGCACGTGCCCGAAGTGCGGCGTCGGGCGCTTGAGCCTCAAAATTTCCGGCAAGTACGGCGCCTTTATCGGCTGCGGCAATTATCCGGAGTGCAACTTCACGCGCCAGCTCACGCAGTCGGACAACGGCGATGCCGCCCTCGACGGCAAGGTGCTGGGCTACAGCGACGACGGCGTGGCCGTGACGCTGCGCAACGGGCGCTTTGGCCCCTACGTGCAGCTCGGCGAAGCCGAAGGCGACGAGAAGCCGAAGCGCTCCAGCATTCCGAAGGGCATCGACGCGGCGACGCTCGACTTCGAAAAGGCGATGCAGCTTCTGTCGCTGCCGCGCGAAGTGGGGCAGCATCCGGAAGGCGGCGTCATCACCGCCGGTCTCGGCCGTTTCGGGCCGTTCATCCTGCACGACAACGGCGAAGCTAAAACCTACGCCAACGTCGAGAGCATCGAGGACGTGTTCTCGATCGGCCTCAATCGCGCGGTCACGCTGATTGCGGAGAAGAAGGCCGGCGGCGGCAAGGGCCGCTTCAACCGCGCCGCGCCGACGGTGCTGAAAGATCTCGGCGAGCATCCGAGCGAAGGCGGCAAGGTGCAGGTGCTGTCGGGCCGTTACGGACCCTACGTCACGCACAACAAGGTCAACGCCACCGTTCCGAAGTCAAAGAAGCCGGAAGAGCTGACGATGGACGAAGCGCTGGCGCTGATCGCTGAGCGCATCGCCAACGGCGGCGGCAAGAAGGGTGCGCGCAAGGCTGCGAAGCCTACGGCCAAGGCGAAAGCGCCGAAGGCCGCCAAGGCTGCGGACGACGGCGCGGACAAGCCTGCGAAAAAAGCGCCGGCCAAAAAGGCCGCCGCCGCGAAGGCCGCGCCGAAAGCCAAAGCCAAGCCGAAGGCGAAAGAAAAAGCGTAGGGCAACTTCTGCCGAACTC
>CADECN010000016.1:16959-22621 GCA_902825785.1 uncultured Hyphomicrobium sp.
GACGGTCGTAGGGCGATAGTAATTCGGACGCGCCCAGAACGGGCAACGTCGCCGCGAACCACGCGCGAAAAAGCGCCGGCCAAAAAGCCCGCCGCCGCGAAGGCCACGCCAAAGGCCAAAGCCAAGCCGAAGGCGAAAGAGAAGGCCTAAGCAGCGTCTGTGGGTTCTTCCCACTCTCGCTCCTCGAGCCGGCCGCACCCGCAGACGCGATGAGGCGCGGAAAGAGAGCGCTTCAAAGTGGATCGGACGGGATCTGATCCCGTCCGATCGCCAAAAAAAATTAAACGAGCCGGTCAGGCCGGTTGAATCGTCGTCACCGCAATTTTTCCAGATCGCTTGTCCGGCGCGGCATCGTACGAGACCTGCTGGCCTTGCGACAGGCCGCTCATCCCGGCGCGTTCGAGCGCGCTCACGTGTACGAACACGTCAGTTCCACCGCTGTTGGGCGCGATGAACCCGTAGCCTTTCTGTTCGTTATAAAACTTCACTGTTCCGATAATCATCGTTTTCTCCTGATAGGTCGACAACTTGCTAACAGGCCCGCGCGCGACGGCGATCGCACACGAGCCCTTTTCGATTTTTGGAAAGATTTAAGTTGGCGCTTGGCTGCGCCGAAGCGTAGCGGCCCGACATCCGGCCTGAATCGATCGCTGCCGATAGCACGCGGGCGATACGAAAGCTAAGGAATTAATTTGTGCCTGAGAAATCGTGGCGCGTGTGAAGTGCAAGAGCTTGCTTGGGCGATGGAGCGATGCGGCGTCGCCGCGCCGTCGAGATGTGCGACGCTGCGCAGTCCCTCTGAGACGACCGCGCAAAAAAAAACTTATCCTCGGGCTCTCTCACTGGCGCATCACGACTCCGCTCCGCGGAGCCGGCCGCGATGCGCGGAGCACCGAGTTCGCTGCGCCATATCACATTCGCTTGAAAATCTATCCCCGCGCTCTGAACCTCCCGCATACTCTCCGCATCCGCCTCGCATAAGGAGCGGTATCCGGGGCGCCGGGTATCGGCCGGGGCGGACGCGACCGGCATTGTCTCAGACGCAGAGGCCGTGCCTGGGGCACCCGCCGCCCGCGATGGGGTGAGACGCCCATCGTGTGGAGCAGCCCACCGGTGAAAGTGGCGGCGCTTCGACCCGACACGATCGCGACAAACCGGCTCCGAGTTCGCACTTTCTGCTACGACCCAAGCGCGGTCTCGCGGCCGGTTTGTATCTTTACTTTGGCGCAACCGACTCCGCTTCGCGGAGCCGGCCGGTTGCGCATGACTCGCGGCACGCCGGCCGGTTGCGCATGACTCGCGGCGAGCCGGCCGCCGTGCACGCTCGATGTGATACGCCGGCCAATCACGCGTGAGCACAGGTGCTCCGCGCGTCCCGGCCGGCTCGATAGCGCGGATGCGGGTGGGTGCTGCTTGCGCCGGCGCTCCGCGCGCGTCCCGGCCGGCTCGACTGCGCGCAGGTGTTCCGCGCGTGGCGGCCGGCTCGCGGAACGCGAGTCGCCACGCGCAAACAAAGGAGCCACAATGAGCGAGCGAAAAAAGAAACCCACTTCACCCAAACCCTGGCGGCGGTGCGTGAAGCTGCGGCAGGCCCGCAAGGCGCGCACGCGAAAGTCTTGGTCGGCGGCGCGCTGGCAGCGCCACGACGATGAGCGCGAGGCCCGGCGTGGCCAGCGCGGCATCCTGCGCACGCTCAAAATGCAGCGCCTGCGCGCGCTTTGGCGGCGCGAAGACTCTGCTCGGCGCAGCGCTCGCATGGTCGCCTACCACGCCCGGCGGCGCGCGGAAGCGCACGATTGACCCCCTCCCCGCCGTTGTCCAACCCGAGACGCCGAGCGTGCTTGACATCGGCGCGTGCCAATGGTCCGACAGCCTGCGCAACCAACGGGCGACGCTCTTGAGCAAGAAATTTCGGTCGCCATCGCGGCCAGACCACGGGCGGGGCAAAGCCAAGTCTCCGGCGGCACCGCGTGCACAATCCGGCGGGGCACTGAAGCCGGACGATGGCGGGCTGCCGACGCGCGAACAAATCCTCAAATTCATCTCCGAGTCGCAAGGAAAGGCCGGCAAGCGCGAAATCGCGCGCGCGTTCGGCATCAAGGGCGGCGCAAAGATTGCCTTGAAGCGCCGGCTCGCCGAACTGGCCGAGGACGGCACGCTCGCCGGCAACAAGAAGGACCTGCGCGAGCGCGGCAAGCTCGCGCCCGTCACACCGCTCGAAGTCATCGGGCGCGATAGAGACGGCGATCTGCTCGCCAAGCCGCTGGTCTGGGACGAGGACGACGGCAACCGGCCGACCGTCAGGCTTGTACCGGCGGAACGGGAAATCGACGGCGACATCGGCATCGGCGACCGGGTGCTCGCCAGGATCACGCCGCTGGCGCGCGAAGCCGGTCGCGGCGCGACGCACGAAGGCCAGCCGATCAAGAAGCTGGCGCGCGAAAAGCGCCGGCTGCTCGGCATCTTCCGCTCGGCCGAGCGCGGCGGCGGCACGATCGAGCCGATCGACCGCAAGGAACTCAAAAGCTGGCCGATCCTGCCCGACGACATGAATGACGCCAAGGACGGCGATCTGGTGCGCTTCGATCTCATCCGGCGCGGCCGGTTCGCGACGCCGCGCGCAACCGTTCTGGAAAGCCTCGGCAACCCCGAAGACCAGCGCAAGATTTCGCTCATCGCCGTGCACGCGCACGGCATTCCCGAGGACTTCCCCGACAGCGTGATCGCGGAGAGCGAGGCGCTCGAGCCGCCCACCATGAAGGGGCGCGAAGACCTGCGTGATGTTCCGCTCATCACCATCGACCCGTTCGACGCGCGCGACCACGACGATGCGGTTCATGCGGCACCCGACACGGATGCCAAGAACAAGGACGGATGGATCGTCACCGTCGCGATTGCCGACGTCGCGCAATACATCCGGCCCGGCACGAAGCTGGACCGCGAGGCGCAGTTGCGCGGCAATTCGGTCTACTTCCCCGACCGCGTCGTGCCGATGCTGCCGGAGAAAATCTCCAACGACCTGTGCTCGCTGCGCGAGGGCGAGGAACGGCCGTGCCTCGCGGTGCGCATGGTATTCGACAGGCACGGCGAGAAACGCACGCACACGTTCATGCGCGCGATGATGAAGTCGGCGGCCAAGCTCTCCTATCAGGAGGCGCAGGCCGCGATCGACGGCGAGGTGAGCGAGAAGTGCGCGCCGCTATTGGACGGCGTTCTCAAACCGCTGTGGGCGGCCTTCGCGGCCTTGAGCATCGCGCGCAACAAGCGCGGCCCGCTCGACCTCGACCTGCCGGAGCGCAAGATCCTGCTCAATGCCGAAGGCAAGGTCGATCGCATCATCATTCCGGAACGGCTGACCGCGCACCGGCTGATCGAAGAGTTCATGATCCAGGCCAACGTCGCGGCCGCCGAGACGCTGGAAGAGAAGAAGTCGCCACTCGTCTATCGCGTGCACGATGCGCCGAGCCAGGAGAAGTTGAAGGCCCTGCGCGAGTTCCTCGAAACGCTCGACATGAAGATCCCGCACGCCGGCGCGTTGAAGCCCGACGCGTTCAACAAGGTTTTGGATCAAGCGAAGGACCTGCCGGTGCCGGACCTCGTCAACGAGGTGATCCTGCGATCCCAGAGCCAGGCGGAGTACGCGCCTAAAAACATCGGGCACTTCGGGCTCAACCTCGCGCGCTACGCGCACTTCACCTCGCCCATTCGCCGCTATGCCGACCTGCTCGTGCACCGGGCGCTGGTTCGCGCGCTGTCGCTCGGGCCGGATGGATTGACAGACGAGGAAGTCCCGCGCCTGACGGCCATCGCCAAGGCGATCTCGGACACGGAGCGGCGCGCGATGGCGGCCGAACGCGAGACGACCGACCGGCTGGTCGCCGCGCATCTTGCCGACCGTGTCGGCGCGACGTTCGCGGCCAGGGTCGCGGGCGTGACGCGCTCGGGGCTGTTCGTGCGTCTCAAGGAGACGGGAGCAGACGGCTACATTCCGATCTCCAGCCTGGGCGACGACTATTACCATCACGTCGAAGCAGCCCATGCGCTCATCGGCGCGCGCAGCGGAGCCGGTTACCGCCTTGGCGATATCGTTGACGTGAAGCTCGTCGAAGCCATCCCGTCGGCCGGCGCGATGCGCTTCGAAATGCTCACCCCGCCGGCACGCGGGCAGTTCGCAACGCTAAAGGCCGGCGGTGGCCGGATGCCTCGCAATCGAAGCGGACGCGGCGGCTTTCGAAAACGGCGATAACGCCGCTGCGACGGTGCACGACATTGACCTGCATTGGCAGGGTAGCCAATCTATCTCAAAAAGCCGGGAGAGCTTGCCCATGCCCGCCAGCGACATTTCTAACACGACCCCCCGTGACACCTGGACCGCCTTGAAGCGCGGCTGGGGACAGTGCTGCCCTGCGTGCGGCAAGGGTCGGCTCTACCGCGCCTTTCTGAAGGTCAATGACGCGTGTCCGGACTGCCAGACGGAACTTCACCACCACCGCGCCGACGATGCGCCGCCTTACTTCGTCATGACGATCACCGCGCACGTCGTGATCGGCGGCATCCTGATCTGGGAAAAGGCTTACGCGCCGAACCCGCTTCTGCAGCTCGCCGTCTGGACGCCGGTGCTCATCCTGCTCAGCCTATGGCTGCTGCCGCGCGTCAAGGGCGCGCTTATCGGGTATCAGTGGGCGCTGCGTATGCATGGCTTCGGCAACACGCAATTCGAAGGCGTGGATCTTCCCCCGACAGCTCCCAGCGCGGCGCAGTAGCATAGCGACCGGTCGAGACATGGCCGATGCGGCAGCGCACGCGGGAGATGAGAGCGTCGCGATCCGCGATGCGGCCTGTCTCATCGTCATCGATCGCGCCCAAAGCGAGCCGCGCGTGCTGATGGGGCAGCGGCTCGCGACACAGGTCTTTCTGCCAAACAAGTGGGTGTTCCCCGGCGGCCGCGTCGATGCGGGCGACGTGGCGCTTGCCGATACGCTGCGCGACAGCAGTGGCGCCACGCTCGGTGCCCTGCATCACTTCGCGCTGGCGGCGGTGCGCGAACTGTTCGAGGAAACGGGATACATCGCAGGCGAACGCGGCGCTTTCGATTTCGCCGCGTGCGAAGCGTGGAGCACATTCGCAGCGACGGGCCACGCACCGCTGCCGCAGAGAATGACCCCTGTTGCGCGCGCGATCACACCGCCTGGACGCGTGCGCCGGTTCGACACATGGTTCTTCGAAATTGAACGGTCGCAACTCTCCGACGTGAGCGGTAACGGCGACGGCGAATTGCTCAACCTCGATTGGTTTTCGCTCGATGAAGCTCGCCGGCTCGACCTGCCGAACATCACGCGGCTTGTGCTCGACGACATCACAGAGAAGTTACGTTTGCCGCAGGATGGTGCGCGCGCCGTAATTCCCTTTTACTTCCACGACGGCTGCGTCTTTCAGCGCACGCTCATCGACTACTAATGTCGCGGAACACCGCCTTGACAGGGAGAAATGTGCGCGTATGTTGCGCGCCTCATCCAGTCCGCACGCGACGAAAGAAAGCCAATCGCCATGGCGAAGCCTATTACGCAGAAGATCAAATTGCTGTCGTCTGCCGGAACCGGTTTCTTCTACGTAACGAAGAAGAACCCCCGCACATCTACTGAAAAGCTGGTGTTCAAGAAGT
>CADECN010000017.1:0-1837 GCA_902825785.1 uncultured Hyphomicrobium sp.
TCGCGCTCGGCCTCGCGGACCTTCTGCACGATGACCTGCTTGGCGTTCTGCGCGGCGACGCGGCCGAACTCAAGCGGGGGGAGCGTTTCGGCGATGAAGTCACCGATGTTGGCGTCAGGATTGCGTTTTTTTGCGTCTTCGAGCGTGATCTGAATGGCGTCGTTCTCGACCTGCTCGACGACCGCCAGTACGCGCGTCAGCTTGGCTTCACCGGTTTTCGTATCGATTTCGCAGCGTATGTCGTTCTCGGCGCCATAACGCGACTTGGCCGCCTTCTGGATGGCGTCCTCCATCGCTTCGATGACGATCTTTTTGTCGATCGTTTTCTCGCGCGCAACCGCATCGGCGATTTGCAGCAATTCGAGTTTGTTGGCGCTGATGCCGGCAATCGCCATCGTTTATTCCTCCAGGTCGTCTTCATCGAGTTCAGCACCGTCGCCGGGCCGACTCGAATGTCGTTTCTTGGCGCGATTGAGCGCCTCGCGAATAAGCTCGTCTGTCAACACCAGCTTGGCGTCGGCGACCAGATGCACCGGCAGCCCAAGGTGCTGGACGCCGTGTTCGCCGGTATCGGCCGTAATGCGGACCTCGCCATCTTCGAAGCCTTCGAGCACGCCCTTGAACCGCTTGCGGCCGTCAACGGCGTCTTTCAGTTCGATCTTGGCTTCGTGTCCCGCCCAATCTTCAAAATCACTCGGGCGCACGAGCGGCCGGTCAATGCCGGGCGACGACACTTCGAGCCGGTAATTGCCGGTCACCAGATCTGCCACGTCGAGCACCGGCGACATGGCTTTCGACAACGCCTCACATTCGTCGATCGTGATCGAACCGTCCGGCCGTTCCGCCATGATCTGCACGATACGGTCGGCGCCGCCTGAGATCATCACCCGAACGAGACGAAAGCCCTGGTCCTCGATCACCGGCTCGACAATGGCCGCGATTTCGGCGGCAAGTCCGGTCTCACGCGCGAAGCGGCGCGTTGAGGACGCGGCATTTGCGTCGGTCGTGGTGCTCTCTGCGGTTTGCGTCACAAGCGTCTCAGCTGCAAAGACCGTTTGGAGCGGACCTCAGGGCCCACTCGGAAATGCGATCTTTTGTTATTGGAATGATGGGGAGATAGGCGATTTCCGCGACGGTTGCAAGACGGCCGGCGGCTCAGATCCTTAAAAAATTCAGATAATAGCGCCGGCGGCCGGCCTCGGCGGCCTTCTGCTCGTAACGCGTGGCCGGCCAGTCGTCGGGCCGCACGCGCCAATCGGAAGGCCCTTCGACCCGCCACGCAAAGCGCGCCTCGTGCGCCATGGCTTCCAGGATCGTGCGGGCGTAATCGCCGATATCAGTACCGATACGGAGCTCAGCGCCGGGGCATAGAGCCTGCGCCAATAAATCGAGCGTGATGGGATTGAGCAATCGCCGCTTACGGTGCTTGCGTTTGGGCCATGGGTCCGGAAACAGCACGAAGGCGCGCGAGATTGACGCGGCCGGCAATACGCGCAGGAGTTCCCTCGCATCCCCCATGTGAATTTTGATGTTGGTCAGGGCTTCGCCTTCAATGGCGTTCAGCACCTTGATGACGCCGTCCTCGAACGGTTCGCAGCCGATCATCGCTACATCTGGATTGGCGCGGGCCTGCCATAGAAGATGCTCGCCGCCACCGAAGCCGATTTCGAGCCAGTATTTGCTGGCGCCTTGCGACTCCCCTGCGGGGAGCCGGCCGCAAGGCGCGGTCATTGAGGTGTCGTTCCCGCCGCCAATGTGGGCGCCTTGCGACTCCCCTGCGGCGAGCCGGCCGCAAGGCGCGGTCATTGAGGTGTCGTTCCCGCCGCCAATGTGGGCG
>CADECN010000017.1:1937-16736 GCA_902825785.1 uncultured Hyphomicrobium sp.
GTCATTGAGGTGTCGTTCCCGCCGCCAATGTGGGCGCCTTGCGACTCCCCTGCGGGGAGCCGGCCGCAAGGCGCGGTCATTGAGGTGTCGTTCCCGCCGCCAATGTGGGCGCCTTGCGACTCCCCTGCGGCGAGCCGGCCGCAAGGCGCGGTCAGGTCAACCGCGACGCGCGGAAGAAGATCGCGCAGCAGGGTTTCCTGGCGCGCACTCGGCTTGCGACCCCGGCGGCGGCCGTAAGACCGCAAATCGCGATGATCGTCGCTCGTTACGGGCATGGTGATGTCCGCGACATTCACGCCAGGCGCCGACGCATTACGCTAGGCTGGACTTCAGGCGACGGCCTTGGCGATCGCGGGCGCAAGATCAGTCTTCTCCCAGGAGAAGCCGCCCTCGTTGTCGACCGAGCGGCCAAAGTGACCGTAAGCGGCGGTGCGGGCGTAGATCGGCTTATTCAGATCGAGCGTCGAGCGGATGCCGCGCGGCGTCAGATCCATCACGTTGCCGAGCGCCTTCTCAATTGCGGCTTCCTCGACTTTTCCGGTCCCGTGCGTATCCACGTAGATCGACAGCGGACGCGCGACGCCGATGGCATAGGAAAGCTGGATTGTGCAGCGATCAGCGAGGCCCGCCGAGACGACGTTTTTCGCGAGGTAGCGCGCGGCGTAGGCAGCCGAACGGTCAACCTTCGTCGGGTCCTTACCGGAGAACGCGCCGCCGCCATGAGGTGCTGCGCCGCCGTATGTGTCGACGATAATCTTGCGGCCGGTCAGTCCGCAATCACCGTCCGGACCGCCGATGTAGAATTTGCCGGTCGGGTTGATGTGCCAGATAGTGTCCTTGCCGATCCAGCCGTCAGGCAGAGCGCGCCGGACATAAGGCTCGACGATGTCACGCACCTGTTTCGACGTCAGATTCTCGACGATGTGCTGGTGCGAGACGACGATCTGTTCGGCACCGACGGCCTTACCGTTTTCGTAGCGCACCGTAACTTGGCTCTTTGAATCGGGGCCAAGCATTGCGGCATCGCCCTTGCGGGCTTTGCGGTCGCGCGCGAGGTCAGAAAGAATGCGGTGCGCGTAAAAGATCGGTGCCGGCATCAGCTCGGGCGTATCGCTGCAAGCGTAGCCAAACATGATGCCCTGGTCGCCCGCGCCTTCTTCCTGGTTCGTCGGTTGCTTTGCATCGACGCCGGCTGCGATGTCTGCCGACTGGGAGTGCAGCAACACTTCGATATTGCAGTTGGCCCAGTGGAAGCCTTCCTGCTCGTATCCGATGTCCTTAATGGCGGCGCGCGTCAATTCCTGGATCTGCTGTACAGTGACGCCTTTGGGTCCGCGCGATTCACCGGCAATGATTACGCGATTGGTCGTTGCCATGGTTTCGCAGGCGGCGCGGATAAGCCAGGGATCAAGACCCTCGGCCGCGCCTTCGCGATAAAACGCGTCGACAACTTCATCAGAAATGCGGTCGCAGATCTTGTCGGGGTGGCCTTCGGAAACCGACTCACTCGTGAAGAGGAAAGATTTGCGCGCCACGTGGACCCCCGATTGCCGCCAGTGAACTTTCCGCGCCGTCCCGGCATGGGCGCTCCCACGCGGTAGTGCGCCCGGGAAAGCCCCGAAAAGACGCCGGTTTGTTGCAGCCTTTGCGGTTATGGTCAAGGTTGCGCGCCGCGCAGCGGTAGGCGCCCGCGACGGCAAATCGCCGCTTCCCCAACGCAATCTTGGGCGACGGCGTTTTAGTTGTCGTCGCCCGCCAGCGAACGGACCAGATCGACAATGGAGCGGCGGACCTTGGCATCGGAGATGCGCGCGAAGGCCTTATTCAGCTCCAGGCCCTCCCGGGTTCCCAAGAACTCGACGACGTAGCTTTCATCGGGCTGTTCGGAAAAGCCGCGGAGAGAGACCGATCCGGCAATCATTCCACTCGGCGCTTCGTCGTAGAAGAATTGGACCGGAACACCGAGAACCTTGGCAAGATCGAAAAGGCGGCTTGCGCCGATGCGATTGACGCCCTTTTCGTACTTCTGCACCTGCTGGAACGTGAGCCCGAGGTGCTCGCCGAGCTTTTCCTGGCTCATGCCGAGGAGCATTCGGCGCAATCGGACGCGAGAACCGACGTGCACGTCCATGGGATTTGCGCGACGTGAGCCGCGAGGAAGGTCATCCCCCTGATCGCTTGCAATCGCTTGCTCGTTTGTCATTTCGTCAGCACACCTTTCGGCAACGCGAACCCCCGCCGCCCCACTTCCTAGGTGGCCGAGACACGGGCGTCAATCTTCGCGGGGTATTAGTTCCGGTTTGTCGGAGTATGCTTAACGCCGCGGCAGCATGACGGTGATCACGCCATAAGCGCAGATAATGCCGAGCAGTATCCAATCTCCGAAGAGGCTGTAATAGGTCGCGCCGGCCGCCACGGGAAGCCTGCCGTCGATCACACCGCGTACATTCAGATCAAGGATTTTTTCGGCCCGTCCATAAGGATCAATGATCGCCGATATGCCGTTGTTTGCCGCGCGGACCACCGGGACACCCTCTTCGACGGCGCGAACACGCGTCTGGTGGAAGTGCTGACGGGGCCCGCTTGTGTTGCCGAACCAGCCATCATTGGTGACGTTTAGAATTGCGTCGGGCCTCTCTCCCGATTGCACCACCGCGCCGGGAAAGAGCGCTTCGTAACACACAAGGCCCAGTGTCGAAGGCCAGCCTGGCACGGGCAAAAGCTTGCGCGGCGCTTCTCCAGGCGTGAATGCGCCCTGGCCGTGCGTCAGCTTTTTCAGACCGAGTGCGGTGAGAATAGGATCGGCGGGTAGGTATTCGCCAAACGGGACGAGATGAATCTTGTCGTAGGTGGAGACGAGAGAACCCTTGGTGTCGAACACCAGTATGCCGTTGTAGAGGCGATGTGCATCGAGCGGCAGACGAGCGCCGCTTTTGTCGATCATCTCGCGGCGAAGCGCGCCCGTCGCGAGGTAGGCGCCATCGGGAAGCATGTCCGCTATTGCGGTCAAAGCCTCGTTGTGTTCGAGCGGCAGAAACGGCATCGCCGCTTCGGGCCAGATGATGTGGGTGATGTTAGCGGCGCCATCGATGGCGCCATGCTCGTCGGTATGAGACAGCGTCAAGTGATCGGCAAATATTCGGCGCTGGTGTTCGGCCATCCATTTTTCACGCTGCGGGACACTTGGCTGAACGATACGCAGGTTGATGCCGGCCACATCCGCAGTCGGCGTTGTGAGCCGATAGGCGCCCCAAGCGTACAGGAGGACGAGCGGAACGACCGCAATCCCAAGCGCGATGGGCGTAGCGCGCCTCTCGGTGTCGCGAGCGTCGGCCAAAACAACCAGGGGCGCGGTGAAGATGAGCGCTGCAATTGCGGTCAATCCGTACACGCCGACAAGCGATGCCGCCTGCATCAGGGGCAATGGAAACGTCAGCGCGTACCCGAGCAAGTTCCAAGGCAAGCCGGTGAAGAGATGTCCGCGCAGCCATTCGGCTGCGGCAAGAGTGAGCGCAAAGAGAAAGATGCGCGCCAGTCCCGTAGGCCAGATCTTGCGCGCAATGGCGGCCGCGGCGGCCCAGTAGAGCGCCAAGCCCGCGGGCAATAGCGTGATGGCGAGCGGCAGCAGAAAAGCAAACCTTTCTGCCTCGACGAGAAATGCCTCGCCGATCCAGAACAAACTGAAAAAGAAAAAGCCGAATCCAAAAAAGAAGCCGGCGCGCCCGGCCGATCTCCAACCCTTCGACGAATCAATGAGCCACAAGAAAACCGGAAGCGTCAGAAACAGCAGCGGCCAGATAAAAATCGGCGCGAAGGCCATGACGGAAGCGCTGCCAGCCGCGACCGCCAGCAGATCGCGGCGCCAGCCGGTAAGCGCGATCAGGTGCTCGCGCAAGCGCGGAAAGAAACTCCGCAATGGCGACAGCGCCACCATCAAGCCTTGGCGGCTTCGGCCGCAGGTTTCTGGGTAGCTGCTCGCGGCAGATGAATTTTGAGCTTTTTGACGCGACGTGGATCGGCATCGAGCACTTCAAACTCGACACCGGACGCGTGGGGGATCAATTCACCGCGCGCCGGCACGCGTCCGAGGATCGAGAACACAAGGCCGCCGATGGTGTCGACGTCGGTCTCCTCATCGTCAGGCAGAAGCTTGATGCCAAGATGCTTCTCGAGCTCTTCGATCGGCGTGCGAGCAACCGCGATGATGTCCTGCTTGGGATCGACGATGATGTTGGTCTCGTCGTCTTCGTCGTGCTCGTCCTCGATGTCGCCGACGATCTGTTCAACGATATCCTCAATGGTGACAAGACCGTCCGTGCCGCCGTACTCGTCGACGACCAGCGCCATATGAATACGGCTCGACTGCATCTTGATGAGCAGGTCGGGTGCCGCCATCGAAAGCGGCACGTAAAGCACCTGACGGCGGATCTTTGCGGTGGAGATGGGCCGCGAAAGGTCGAGGCTCGAAAGGTCAAGCTTGTCCCAACGGCGCGCACTTTCGGCCGTGCCCGAGTTGTTGGATTTTATCTTGGGCGCGGTCGCCTCGGCCATCAGCCAGCGCCACAGATCCTTAATGTGGATCATTCCGCGCGGATCATCGAGCGTCTCGCGAAAGATCGGAATGCGAGACACGCCTGCTTCGTCGAATGTCGTCAGCAGTTCGGAGATGGGTTCATTTTCGTCGAGCGCGGTTATGTCGGCACGCGGCACCATCAGGTCGGAGACGCGACTCGAACTGAAGCGCAGCAGGCGCTCCAGCATCTTGCGTTCGCCCTCGGTAAAGTTCGCCGCCGCATCCGTCGTTTTGAGCGCGCCCTCGATGGTATCGCGGACGTTCTTCGGCACGGTGAGGCCGAGCTTCATGCGCAGGATTTGCAGCCAGCCTTGTGAGCCAAGAGCGTCAGACGATGGCTCGGTCGCGCTACTTGGAGGTTCTTTAGAGTCTTCGTTCATGGAGTCCGAAAAGCGGGGCTGAGGCCCCTATCCGTCGTTTGTACCGGGTTCGCGCGCGTCCGTGTAGGGATCAGCGATGCCGAGCTTGCTTAATATAACGATTTCAGTGGCTTCCATCTTCTCAGCGTCAGCATTGTTGTCATGATCATAACCGTACAAATGCAAAACGCCGTGCACGACAAGGTGTTGTATGTGATGCGCGAGCGGTGTGCCCTGTTCGACCGACTCGCGCGCAATCGTCTCCTGCGCGAGCACAACGTCTCCTAAAAACCCGGGCTCGGCACCCTTGGTCGCCGGAAACGACAGCACGTTCGTCGGCTTGGGCTTGGCGCGGAAGCGGCCGTTGAGATCCGCAATGTCCGCGTCGCACGAGAGGGCGATCGCGACGCTTTGCGCCGTGTCCGGGGAAACCTCGGCAGCGGCGGCGCGTGCAGCGATCACAACCAGCGTTTCGATGTCAGGCAGCGTCGACCAGTCGCCGCCGTCCTCGACAACGTCGACAGTCAGAACACCCGCTTGCTCAGTGGGCCGCGACGGCAGCCGGGACATGGCTATTTCGCTTTGTCGTAGGCCGAGACGATTTTCGCGACGAGATCACGGCGCACGATGTCCGCGTTCACGAAGCGGATGGCCGATATGCCGTTCACGTCGGCGAGCAATCGCACGGCCTCTTCCAGGCCGGAAGTCATGCCGGGAGGCAAATCGATCTGTGTCGGATCGCCGGTGACGACCATTTTCGATCCCTCGCCCAAGCGCGTCAGGAACATCTTCATCTGCATGGATGAGGTGTTCTGCGCTTCATCGAGAATGACGAAAGCGTTGGCCAGCGTTCGGCCGCGCATAAACGCGAGCGGCGCGATTTCGATCACGCCGGTCTCAATATCGCGCTCGACCTTCTCGGGCGGGAGCACGTCGTAGAGCGCGTCGTAGAGCGGCCGCAGATAGGGATCGACCTTTTCGCGCATGTCACCCGGCAAGAAGCCGAGGCGCTCGCCCGCTTCGACAGCAGGCCGCGACAGGATGATGCGTTCGACAAGGCCGCGCTCCAGACAATGCGCCGCGAATGCAACCGCGATGTAGGTCTTGCCGGTGCCGGCCGGACCGACGCCGAAAACGAGATCCTGCTTCTCTATGGCGCGAATGTAAGCGCTCTGGGTCGGCGTGCGCGCCTTCACAACGCGGCGGCGCGTGACAACCTGAGCTTGGCCGTCGGATGCCATTTCGCCACCGGCGCGCGCGTGGCGAATGAGGCCGTCAAAATCACCGGCGCCGATCGTCTCGCCCTTTGTAATGCGTGTGTAGAGCGTCTCAAGAACCTCGCGTGCAATGGCGCAAGGTGCGGCAGGGCCGGTCAGAATGATGACATTGCCATGGGCGTGAGCGTCGATGCCGAGGCGATCCTCGATCAGGGCCAGGTGGCTATCGTATTCGCCGAGAAGCTGGGTCAGGAGGCGATTGTCTTCAAAGGGCACGACCACGCGTGCAGCTTCGAGTTCCGGTTTCTGGGGGCGTCTGGACGCCGGCGCGGGCGAACCGCGAAATCCTGCCAAAAGGTTCTACTCCCTTATGTCTTCGAGGCCTTTCCGCTTCGGGCTGATCCGCCGAATCGGCGTCCTCAGGCGAAAGGCTAGCATGCCGTCGCAAGCGGCCGCACGCTGCCAATAACAGTATTGCACGGCGCAGCGAGCGCTAAGGTGCTTTTATGCCGCCGCTATGACACCCGAAAGGCTCATCTGCCGGCAGGCCTTGACCTCAACCGGAGCGATGCGGCCCAACAGCGCTTCCGCCGCCTCGGCGTGGACAATCTGCAGGTGCGGGGACCGGCCGGTCAGCACGCCTTGCTCGCGACTGCGACGCTCGAACAGGACGGGGACGACGGTCCCGACGCTACTGACGTTAAAGGCGCTTTGCTGCGCATCGAGTTCCGCCTGCAGCTGCTGAAGGCGATCTGATTTTTCTGCGTCGGCCAGCTGATCGTCGAGGCCGGCGGCAGGCGTGCCCGGCCGGGGACTGTATTTGAAGGAATAAGCCTGTGCGAAGCCGACAGCGCGGATCAACTTCAGCGTGTCTTCGAAGTCCTGCCGGGTTTCGCCCGGGAAACCGACGATGAAATCACTGGAGAGCGCGATGCCGGGACGCGCGCTCCTGACGCGGGCGATGAGATCGAGGTATTCCGCGGCGGTGTGCCTGCGATTCATGGCAGCCAGTATGCGGTCTGAACCGGACTGAACCGGAAGATGCAGGTACGGCATCAATTGGGGAATATCGGCGTGTGCCGCGATCAGATCATCGCTCATGTCGCGCGGATGGCTTGTCGTATAGCGGATGCGTTCAATGCCCTCGATTGACGCCAAGTGACGGACGAGGTCCGCCAGCGATGCCGTGCGGCCATCGTGCCGTTCGCCGTGGTACGCGTTGACGTTCTGGCCGAGCAGCACGATCTCGACCGCGCCCGCCTCGGCAAGTGCGCGCGCTTCCGCCTCAATAGCGGCGACGGGGCGGGAGAATTCAACGCCGCGCGTATAAGGCACGACGCAGAAGGTACAGAACTTGTCGCAGCCTTCCTGCACGGTGAGGAAGGCGGATGGCGAATTCAGACGGCGCGGCGCCGTTAGCTTGGTGAACTTTTCGTCGCCCGGAAAATCGGTCTCCACGAAGCGCGCACCTTGACCGGCGCGTGCAACGAGCTGCGGCAGTCGGTGGTAGCTCTGCGGCCCGACAACAAGATCGACGGCCGGCTGGCGTGCCGTGATCACGGCGCCCTCGGCCTGCGCCACGCAGCCGGTCACGGCGATGACCGTTTCCTCGCCCCGCGCCGTGCGCGCCTCCTTCACGCGGCGGATGCGACCGAGGTCGGAATAGACCTTTTCCGCGGCCTTCTCGCGGATGTGGCAAGTGTTGAGGGTCACGAGGTCGGCAGCCTCGATTTCCTGCGTCTCGCTGTAGCCGTCACGCGCCAAAGCTTCGGCCATGCGCTCGCTGTCGTAGACGTTCATCTGGCAACCGAACGTCTTCAGGAAATAGCTTTTGCTCGGCCTGTCTTGCACCGGCGGTCTCTCACAATCTCAACGCGGATTGAGCCCGCATAGCCGGAGGGGCACGTCATGTCCACTTTTCGCTTTTGCCGGCAGGGGTCGCGGCGCGCTGTTTGCGGGCTTCGGCCGCAGGTTCGACCGGCGTCAGGTGCGGGTCATCCGGCCGTCCGCGCAGGATGCCAACGACGGCGCGGCGGATAGCGCGCTCACTGCGCAGCGCCAAATCCTTGCGATCCGCGTAGTCGGCGAGGGGCACGGGCGCACTGACGCTGATGCGGACGATCAGCGGGCCACCCTTTAAAACCTGCCAAGCGTGAGACTGCATTTCCATATCGCCATACCAACCAACGCGCGGCCGGTCCGCCCGGTTTAGCGGAATGCCGTGGCGATGGGTGTAGACCACAGCCGCCGTCTGGACGACGATCTCACTCGCAGGCGGCGCGCCGGGGCCCTTCACGGCGGCAAAAAGCGATGACTTGAAGGGCAGCCCCGTGTGGCCGGCGCTGGAGGTACCTTCCGCGAACAGCACGACCGTATCGCCCGCGAGCAGTCGCGACATGATCGCGCCCGCGGCCTCGGCCGTTTCCTGGCGCTTGGTGCGGTCCACGAATACGGATCGCTGCAAGCGCGCGAGAGCGGATACGAACGGCCAGCCGCCAACCTCCTTCTTGGCGACAAATGACACCGGCGCCAGCGCGGAAAGTACCGGGATGTCGAGCCAAGAGGTGTGGTTGGTCACGAGCAGCACGGGTCGGTTTTCGACGACCGCGCCATCAATCTGCAGCGTGATGCCCATTAGCCGGCAGACTTGGCGGTGATACCAGTGCGGGAAGCGGCGCGCAGCATCGGGCGCAACACGCAGCAGCACGGCCTGCACGGGCATCAACGGCAAAGTGAGCGCGAAGAAGCTTGTCAGAACCGCGATGCCGCGAAGCGTGGCCATGGCACCTGCGTCGTATGCTCGATTTTTAGTGCCCCAATTCTCGAGGGCGACGATCACTTGGCGTTATAGGAAGTGTGGCGCATAACGTCCACTTACCGAGTCCTGTCTTTGGTTGCAGGCGGTGGATTACAGCGAAAGGGAAAGGACGAGGGCGTCGGCAGAGGGCTGGTCCTTGCGTTCGTAATACCCCTTGCGGCGGCCGACTTCCGCAAAACCAAGTTTGTTGTAGAGCGCGACGGCGGCGACGTTATCTTCGGCCACCTCAAGGAACAGACGTTTGGCTTCACCACGCTTTGCCGCGCGCGCCAAGCCCTCAACCAGCATCTTGCCAAGGCCGGCGCGCTGCCAGCCAGGCGAAACGCCAATCGAAATGATTTCCGCTTCATCGGCCGCCAATTGTCCGATCACGAAGCCGACCAGCTGTTTTGGATCTCCGGCGACGGCGACGAGTGAGGTCGAGGCCGGGTGCTCAAGCAACGACTTTATCGCCGCCTCGTCCCACGCCGGGTCGAACAGACGGCCATGCATGCGGGCGACTTCATCGGCACGCTCTGGCGCCGCCCACAGCATACTGACCTGTTTTATGTTGCGGAACGGCGTGACGTTCGACGTCATGTCAGTGCTCCGCCGCCGTGCAAAATCGCTCCGGATGGCTTGGCATCAGGCGGACGCAGATAAAGCGGCGATACGGTGGCCGAGATGGGCCATTCGGACGATTCGAACAACATATCGAAAGCGTCGGGGAGCAAATCGGGCGCAATTGCCTGCGCCTCGACGCCAGCGACCTGAAGGCTGGCGGCAAGGACCGCGGCACCCGAGCCTGCAATGACGATGGGATATGCGCCCATAGCGCGCGGCGCATCGACAACGGAGAGCACGGTGGGCGCGATCAGAGTTTTCATGCTGTGGCGGTCGAACACCTCGACATAGACCTCGCCGCGGCGGGCGTCAGTGGCTATGGCGATGCGCGGCGTTGCAGCGGCAGGGATGCGCGGACTCATGGCCATCAGGCGCAGGCTTGTCACCGGCACAATGGGTGCTCCCGTCGCAAGCGAGAGGCCGCGGGCGGCGGCGACGGCGATACGCGTGCCGGTGAAAGTTCCCGGACCCATCGTGACGGTGATGCGGTCGAGGGCCGCGAACGGCAACTTTGCCTCCGCCATGACGGCCTCGATCATCGGCATCAGGCGTTCCGCATGGCCCGTTTGCATGGGCTCATACAAGACCGCGATGTCGGGGGTAAGCGACCTCAAACCGCGACCGGCGGCGGCTGAGCAGGCGTCGTAGCAGGTGTCGAAGGCAAGGACGTTCATTCCGCCGTCAACCTTAGAGTATCTTCGCCATCTCGTCGAAGGAGAAGCGGGGGGAACGGGGTCGCAGGCCCGACGGGTCGCCGTAACCCAGACTGCAGAGGAAGTTGGAGCGTACTTTCGTGCCTTTAAAGAATTCGGCGTCGACGGCGGCGTTGTCGAAACCGGACATGGGCCCGCAATCGAGCCCCAGCGCACGCGCCGCAATGATCAGATACCCGCCCTGAAGCGAGCCATTGCGAAACGCAGTGTCGGCAATTTTCTTCTCGTTGCCCGCGAACCAAGCCCGTGCGTTGGTGTGCGGAAAGAGCTTCGGCAAATGCTCGTAGAAATCCAGATCGTAGCCGATGATGGCGGTGACGGGCGCCGCCATCGTCTTGGCGCGGTTGCCTTCGTCGAGCATGGGTTCAAGGCGACGTTTTGCGTCGCGGCTGCGCACGAAGATGATGCGTGCCGGCGAACAGTTGGCGCTGGTTGGCGCCATCTTCATGTGGTCAATCAGGCTGTGAAGCAATTGATCCGGTACATCGCGATCCTGCCATTTGTTGTGGGTGCGCGCGTCGTCAAACAGCTGATCGAGGACAGCGGCGTCCAGCGGCTTTGTCATGCTCACTCCTGGTCACGGCTCTTGACCGTGTATTGCGCGCATAAACGATAAACCCCGCCGAAGCGGGGTTTTTTGTACGCGCCTGGCGTCACACCGCCTCGACCGACTGAACATCGGGGCAGAAATGCTTCAACAGATTTTCAATGCCATGACGCAGCGTTGCGGTCGAACTCGGGCAGCCGGAGCACGCGCCGCGCATGTGCAGATAGACGACGCCGTCGCGGAAGCCGGAGAATGTGATGTCGCCGCCGTCCTGCGCTACAGCGGGGCGGACACGGGTTTCAAGCAGTTCCTTGATCGTCTGTACGGTGCTTTCGTCGGCCGGGTCGTAGGAACCGCTGTCGTCATCGTTGGCATCTTCGCCAGCGGCCGTCGGCGCGCCGGACATGTAGTGCTCCATGATGGCGCCAAGCACCATTGGCTTCAGGTGCTGCCATTCGATGTCACCCTTGGTCACCGAGATGAAGTCGGAGCCGAGGAAAACGCCGTCGACGCCGGTGATGCCGAACAGGCGGCTCGCAAGGGGCGAAGCGGACGCGTCGGTCCTTGAGCGGAAATCAGCTGTGCCATCCGCCAGGACAGCGCGTCCGGGGATGAATTTCAGGGTCGCCGGGTTGGGCGTGGCTTCGGTCTGGATGAACATCGACGTGCCTCGATAGTTCGCGCGCAGCGGCGCAGCGCTCGCGTTAAAACGGTTCTAATGTATATATATAGGCTGGCTATCGGTGCTGTCGAGGGTGACAGGAGCGCACCATTCACGCCAAAGCCTTGATATCCTCAAGGGAGAGCTTCCCAGGCACGATCGTGACGGGGACCGGAAAGCCGCCCGCGATTCCGCCGGCCGCGAGCGACGCGACGAGGGGTCCCGGGCCTAACTTGTCGACCGAGGCTCCCAAGACCAGAATAGCGATATCTTCGTCCTCGGAAATAACCTCGACGATCACTTCGGCCGAATGGCCTTCCCGTAGAAGTTCGTCACACTCGATATCGTCGAATCCCGCCAGCGACAGCTTGCGGCGACACAAGCGAAAAAGCGCCTTGGCCTTGTTTGTCTCTTCGTCAAGCTGCGCCTGACGGACGCCGACCCAAGGCTGATAGTCGCCCGACTCGATGACGTAGAGCATGACCAGCGAGCCCGACGAGCGCTGGATTCGGCTCGCTGCATAGTACAGCGCGCTTTCCACCTCCTGGCTGTCGTCAACGACGATCAGGAACTTGCGCTTGTGACCGGACTCGAAGGAGCGGCGAGGTTTCATAGCGACAATGCTGCCATTGCTCCCGACGTGCCGCAATGGCCGTTACGGTTGTATCCTAACTCCGGATCAGGCCGACGATATCCTTCACTTTTTCCATTACGGGCGCGGCGATGGCACGCGCCCGTCCGGCGCCGCCGGCGAGGATGCGGTCGATCTCGGCCGGGTCCTGCATCAGGCGGCGCGTCTCGTCGCCGATGCGGCCGACTTTGTCGGTGGCGACTTCGGCCAGCGCCTTCTTGAAACCGGAAAATTGCTGGCCGCCGAACGCGGCGAGCACTTTTGCAACAGGCTCGTCCGCTAAAGCGGCATAGATGCCGACGAGGTTTTCGGCCTCAGGGCGTCCCTTGAAACCTTCCGCTTCGGCCGGGATCGGCTCGGGGTCAGTCTTTGCCTTCTGAATCTTTTTGGCGATCGTATCGGCGTCGTCCGTCAAGTTGATGCGCGACAGGTCGGAGGGGTCAGATTTCGACATTTTCTTGGTGCCGTCGCGAAGGCTCATGACGCGCGTCGCCGGCCCGGTGATGACCGGCTCGGGCTGCGGGAAGAAAATGCCGTCGGCGAAGCCTTCCGCGACGATGCGGTCGCGGAAGTCGTTGTTGAACTTCTGGGCGATGTCACGCGCGAGTTCGAGGTGCTGCTTCTGATCGTCACCGACCGGAACGTGCGTTGCGCGATAGGCCAGAATGTCGGCGGCCATGAGATTGGGATAGGCGTAGAGCCCAACAGATGCCTGCTCGCGATCCTTGCCGGCCTTCTCCTTGAACTGCGTCATGCGGTTGAGCCAGCCGAGGCGGGCGACGCAGTTGAAGATCCAGCCAAGCTCGGCGTGCGCGCTGACCTGCGACTGGTTGAAGAGGATGCTTTTTGCCGGGTCGAGGCCAGCGGCGATATAGGCCGCCGTCACCTGGCGCGTTGCGTCGCGCAGCTCGACCGGGTCCTGCCAGACGGTGATCGCGTGCAGATCGACAACGCAATAGATGCACTCATGCGTGTCCTGCATGCGGATCCAGTTCACCATGGCACCGAGGTAGTTGCCGAGGTGCAGACTGCCGGTCGGCTGCATGCCGGAGAAAACGCGCGGCGTGATCTTCATGATAATTCCGTCTTGGGTGGTGGTGTTCGGGCGGCCTTATCGCGTGCCGGCGATGTTGGTGCAAGCGCTATGCGCTGCTGCCCGACCGACGGCGGCCTAGAACGCGGCCGAGCTGGGCGACCGTCATGACGCGGGTCGCCAGAACAAACGCTGCGTAAACCGCCAGTCCGAGCAGGATGAGCGCACCCAATGCCATGGACTGCACGATGAAGCCGCTGGAAGGCGCGAGGCGGTCGCCCAGCCATGGCGTTGCGATCAAAAGTGCGGCCGCCATTGCGATGCTCGCCAGCAAGATAAGCGGCAGATTGCGTTTGAGACGAGGGTCAATATCGAACTGACCACGCTTGCGGAGCGTGAAGAACAACAGCGCGGCGTTGAGCCAGCCGCCGAGCGAGGTCGCGATGGCGATGCCGAGTTGGGGCATCATACCCTTTTCGCGCAACACGAAGAACAGCACGATGGACCCCAACGTATTTGCGGTCAGGCTGATGGCGGCATAGCGCATCGGCGTTTTGGTATCCTCGCGTGCGAAATAAGCCGGCGAGAAGACCTTGATCATGACAAAGGCGGGAAGTCCGAGAGCGAAGACCGCGAGAACCGAGGCGGTCGCCAGCGTATCGGCCGACGTGAAGGCGCCGCGCTGGAAAAGCACCTGCACAATCTCGTTTGGCATCACGGCCAGCGCCACGGCCGCCGGTATCGTCAGCATCATCGCGAATTCGAGCGAGCGGTTCTGGCTGTCGGTGACGGCGGGCAGGTTGCCGGCACGCAATTGACGGGCAACGTCGGGGAGCAGTACGACGCCGACGGCTATGCCGACGATGGCAAGGGGCAGCTCGTAGATGCGATCAGCATAGTAGAGCTGGGAGACGGCGCCCGGCTGCATCGACGCGATAATGGTCCCGATCGCGATATTGAGCTGGGTCACGCCGCCGGCGATGATGCCGGGCACGCCGAGTGCGAGCAATCTACGCATACCATCGGAGGCGCGCGGCCAACGCAGCTTCAACGTCAGCCCCGCGCGCTTCATGCCCCACATCAAGAGCCAAAGCTGCAATATGCCGGCAACGAAAACGCCGAGCGCCTGGATGATGCCGGCTTCCGGCCCGGCCCGGTAACCGATCCATAGCGAGACAAGCGTCGCCACCATCATCGCGACGTTGAGCACGATCGACACGGAAGAACTTTCGGCGAAGCGGCCGACCGAGTTAAGCGCGCCCGACATGAGGGCCACGAGCGACATGCAGAGCAGATACGGCATCGTTATGCGCGTTAGCAGCACGGCGAGGTCGAACTTCTCGGGCTGCGCATCAAAGCCCGGCGCAAGCACATACATCAGCCACGGCATGGTCAGCTCGGCGATGATCGTGAGGCCGAGCAGAACGAAGAAGAGCCAGGCGAGCGCTTCCTCGGCGAAGGAGCGGGCGGCGTCCTTGCCTTCGCCCTCAAGACGCTTGGCGAAAAGCGGTACGAACGCCGAGTTGAAGGCGCCTTCGCCGAATAGTCGGCGGAAAAGGTTCGGGAAGCGGAAGGCCACGACGAATGCATCCGCGACCCAGCCGGAGCCAAGCGTCGCGGCGATCAGGATGTCGCGCATGAAGC
>CADECN010000017.1:16746-22594 GCA_902825785.1 uncultured Hyphomicrobium sp.
TTCTGGAGAGCTTCATGGGCTAAGCGAGGTAGCGGTGGTCGGCAGGGGTGGCAAGCGGTGGCGGGCATTGCCGCCGCTAATGGTTAGCCTGGCGTTGCAGCGGGGCCGATGCACCCGTCATTGAATGCAGGCGTCCTTCAGAAGCGTGTCGTACCAGGGTGTCGGAGGCGGCGGCTCGGCAGGGGCGCCGGCGAGCTTCCAGAACTTGCCCGCCGATGGCGCGCGATAGCGCTCCTCGGTAACCGAAATGAACGAAACATTGCTGGCGCGCAAAACCGGGCTGCTGCGTTGCTGGCTGAACTTGCCCGATGCGCCCTGTTTCAAGACGAGTGCGATGTCTTCCAGAACGGTGCGGTCGTGCACAAAGCCGGCGTGATAAGGCCCGCAGTAGCGCGTCACGAGGTAGCGCGGACGCGCCGCGCCTGTGACATCGATAACCTGGATGCCGTCAACTTCGATCGGTCCACCCTCACCGACGTAACCGGCCCGGTCTCCGCTGCCGCGCAGCCAGCCTGAGAAATCGAGCGCACCGTCGTTCGACGAGGCGTAGACGGTAATGCGATCGGCAAAATAGCTGAACGGCACGACCTTCTGCTTGAATACGAGGGAGGAGACATCGGGCGCTGCGAAGATGATCTGACCGAAGCGCACCTTGTCGTTATCGGACAGACGGCGATCGAACAGCGGGCGGATGCTGTCGAGCGTGCGGAGTACGATTTGCGATCCCATCGAATGGGCGACAATGTCCAATCCAAGAAGATCGCCGCTCGACATGATGGCCTTGATAAAGCTCGTCAGATTGACCTCGGCCTGCTCGGCGAAATCCATCTCGGCGGCATAATTCAAGTTCAGCGATCGCGCGCTCGATGGCCAGCTGAACAGGTAGACTTGTCCATAGTATTCGCTGGCAGCCGCGATGCGCGCGACGTGCTCAATGGCATCCTTGAAGCCATTGTTGTAGCCGTGGACGAAAAGCAGAGCGCGCTCTTTGCCGCTTACCTCATCGCCGCGAAGCGAGAAGCGCTTGCCTTCAGCGAAATCTATTTTCGTGAGCGGCTTGAAGCTTTTCGCCTGAACGTCCTGGTTGAGTGGAATCTGCTGCACAGCGCGCGACATTCCCGGTGAGACCGAGCCTATCGGCGCGGCGCGGCCCTTCGCGCGGACGTCCACCTCGATGCATCCCAAGTGCATACCGGTGTCGATGTTCGACGAGTAAAGGGCCGAAAGGTCTATCGCGCCGCCGGTCAACGGTTCATTTGCGAGTTGCTCGCGGTTTGTGGCGTAAAACACCTTAACGGACGTCGTGGCGCCGCCATCTCCCTTGGTAATGCCGGCACATGTGCTGCGAGAGATCGGATCCAAACTGTCGATCTCGTTCTGCTTGGACGCGAGCAGGTTGCGGATCACCTTGATGGCAGCTCGCCAGTTGGCCTCCGCATCGGTGAGAGCCACCGCATTTATCGGGGCGTTGCGCCTGCGTCTCGCTTCGTTGGTAACTCTGATCTTCGGAACCGTCACGCCGCTTGGCGGGATAAGATTTGCGACGAGGCCGTAGCCCTTCACGAAGCCGTTGTGCTCGCGTGCGCCGAATGCGATGTACTCGCGCCCGCCCGCGTTTTCGGGGCCCCATCTGGGCTTGGTGTAGCCTTCGATGGCAAACTGCTGTCCCAGCAAATCGAGGCGATCAAATTCCAGACCCGTGCGCCGCGCGAGTAACTGCGCGGCAAGGCTCACGGCGGTGTGCGCCCTAAGCGGCGTTCGGAATTGGTAGACGCTGGTCAGTTCCGAACGAGACCTGTAGGTCGTCCATGCCGGATCGCCGTTTTTATCGGGTTCCGCTTCGACCAACCCACGTGGCAGGATAACCGGCGAATTTGCGTCCTTGTTGAGTTGCTGCTCGAATTTGGCGAAGCTATCAATCTCTAGCTCGGCTGCGGTGACAGCAGTTTTCTCGTCTTCGGATAGCGGTCCGAGGGCCGCGGACGACACAGCCGTGCGATAGTCGATAACAGCCTGGCGCAAACCATCGAGCGTCGCGTTACCGACTTCCTCGTTCAACGCACCGGTCGCAACAAGCTTGCGTTGGTTGTGATAGTCGAGGAGCCAATTTTTCAACGCATCGCGCTGGCGCTCGGCCTCTTCGCGATTGGCAAGGAGGGCTTTTTCAGATTCGGTCGGCGCTCCTTGCGCTGCCGAGCCAATCGAGGCGCGAAAGCGGTTTGCGGCGCGCGCGACGGATTTGGGCTGAGACGTCTGGTCGGGACGAAGGAGCCGCATTTTCACGAGCTGCTCGGCGAAAGGCTCAAAGCCCGACGGCGCATCGGCGTCCTGAGCGCTGACACCGAATGGCAACGCGAATGCCATCGCAATCACGAGACAGGTTTTTCGCATAAGCAGCATCCCCCGAGCCCCCTGGTAACACGTCAGACTATGGCACAACAACGTGACGCGATGAAACCACAGCGGCTGCGCGCGCGAAGGTTGAAACTATGCGGAGGCGTGTTGCTTGGCGGGCGGAGAAAGCACCGTCGTCAGACGTTCGCGGATTGCTTTTTGACGCGCTTCGTTTTGGATCTGCTTGCCGGTCAGATCAGTGACGTAGAACACGTCGACCGCTTTTTCGCCGAATGTCGTTACGTGCGCGGACGCAATGTCGAGCGATAGATCGGAGAGCGCGGACGTCAACTCATACAGCAAGCCCGGACGATCGCGACCCGCGACCTCGATGACGGTCAAGCGCTCGGACAGCGAATTATTGATTACGACCTCGGGCTCGACGACGAATGCGTCCGTCGCCCGTGTGCCGGTGCGCCGGCGGCGCAGCAGTTGTGGAAGCGCTTCCTTGCCGTGCAGCAGCCGCTCAATCGTCTCGCTGATACGCTTGGCACGGCGCAACTCGTCTTCGTCCTCTTTGAATTCGCGGTTGAGAAGGAAGGTGTCGAGCGCGTAGCCGTCACGCGTGGTCGTGATGTGCGCGCCTGCGATATTGGCGCCTGCTGCCGCGCAAGCGCCGGCGAACAGCGCCAAAAGTCGCGCGTGATTGGGCGCAAAAACCGTGAGTTCGGTAACTGCGGTAAACGCGTCGGTTCTAACGCCGGTGGCGAGCTTGGTGCGCGAACGCTGCGCGTCCTTCAGCACACGGGCGTGGGCGACCTGAGTCGCGGTGTCGGTTCGTAGCCAGTAGTTCGGATAGTGCCTATTGATAAACGCGTCCACTTCTGCCGGCGACCATTCGGGAAGCGCGGCGCGAAGCTCTGCCTGAGCTTCTGCGATGCGTTCGGCACGGGGCGCGTGCGTGTGGCCACCCGCCACGAGCGGCTCGGTCTCATGATAGAGCGTGCGCAGCAACTGGCCTTTCCAGCCGTTCCAAACGCCCGGGCCGACGGCGCGAATGTCGGCGCTCGTCAACACCAGCAGCATCTTGAGACGTTCAGGACTCTGCACGATGTCTGCGAACTTGCGCACCGTTCCGGGATCGGCGATGTCGCGCGAATGGGCGAAGTTGCTCATCGTGAGGTGCTGCTCGATCAGCCACGCGACCAGTTCGGTTTCGGCGGCGGGGAGGCCGAGACGCGGGCATATCTTGCGTGCGATGCGCGCGCCGACGATCGAGTGATCTTCTTTTCGCCCTTTGCCGATGTCGTGCAGGAACGCGGCGACGAGCAGGGCGCGGCGATTTTGGATAGAGGCGAATACGCCCGTCGATAGGGGCAGCTCGTCCGCGACCTCGCCCTTTTCAATTTCCATCATGTTGCCGAGCGTTCGGATCAAGTGCTCGTCAACGGTGTAGTGATGATACATATTAAACTGCATCATCGCGACGACGCGGCCGAAATCCGGCAGAAAACGGCCAAGTACGCCGGTTTCGTTCATGCGCCGCAGCGAACGCTCCGGGTTGCTCTTTGACGTGAGCAGCGACAGGAAGATCTGATTGGCCTCGGGATTGTTGCGAAGCTTGTCGTCGATCAAGCGGAGTGAATGGCGCAGCAGACGGATGGCATCGGGATGGAGATGCGCGCCTGTTGCCTCGGCCTGAGCAAAGAAACGGATAAGGTTGACCGGGTCGCGCTCGAATACGCCGGGGTCGGCGACATTCAAGCGATCATTGTCGATGCGGAAGTCCGTTTTCTGACGAACCTCGCTACGCGTGCGCCATGTCATGGGGCGCAAGAGCTTGGAAATGCGCGGCGAGGTCTTAAGCTGCTGCATCTCGAGAGCGCCGCACAGGATCGTGGTGAGATCGCCGACGTCCTTTGCGATTAGAAAGTAGTGCTTCATGAAACGCTCGACCGCGCGCAGGCCGCCGCGAGAGGTATAACCGAGGCTTTGCGCCATCGCCGGCTGCACGTCGAACGTCAGCACTTCCTCGGCGCGGCCGGTGAGGAAATGCAGGAAGCAGCGTATGCTCCACAGAAAGTCCTCACAGCGGCGGAAGGTCTGTTCTTCTTCCGGCGTGAAGATGCCGGCTTCGACTGCCGCCTGACCGACTTCCTGGCCGAAGATGTATTTCGAAAGCCAATGCAGCGTGTGCAGATCGCGCAGGCCACCCTTGCCGTCCTTGACGTTGGGCTCGACCTTGTAGCGAGCTTCGCCGGCGCGGCGCGTGCGCTCGTCGCGTTCAGCCATTTTGGCGTCGATGAATTCGCGCGCCGTGCCCTTCACGACTTCATTTCGGAAGCGATCCTCGAACTCGGCGAAGAGCTGGCGGTCACCAAGAATAAGGCGCGCGTCAAGCAGAGCCGTTCGAATCGTGATGTCCGCCATGCCGAGCTTGACGCACTGATCGATCGTGCGGGTCGCATGGCCGACCTTGAAGCCGAGGTCCCAGAGTACGTAGAGCATGTATTCGGCGACGCTCTCCCCCCATGGCGTCTGCTTGTAGGGCAGCAGAAACAGCAGATCGATGTCGGAACCCGGTGCCAGCAGACCGCGGCCGTAGCCTCCGGTTGCGACGACGGCCATGCGCTCGGCATCCGACGGGTTGGTCGCGCGGTACACGTGAGCCACCGTGTAGTCGTGGATGAGCTTTACCAACTCATCCTGAAACCGGCTTAAGCCTGCTGCGCAGCGGCGCCCGTTGCCATCGACCTCAAGCGCCAGACGCGCCGCGCTTCTCGCCTCCTTTACCATGCCCTTCAAGCGCTCGAGAACGATGGGACGCGCTTCCGACGGGCCTGCCTTGGCGTTGTAGACCGTCGTCAGCTCATGGCGCAGCGCGACGGTGTCGAAATAGGGCGGCGGGATGAGCTTCTGCTTGGTCAACGGCCTGTCTTCTTTCCGGATGCGGTGCGGTCGGGCGGTAAGGCGGTGTTTGCGAGAGTCCTCAATTCATAAAGCTTGTCGAGAGCGGCTTTGGGCGACAACTCGTCCACGCTAATCGCCATAACAGCTTTTTCCAACGCCGTGGCCTCATGCACGGGCCCGCTGGATGGCCGAGATGCCGAGAAAAGCGGCAGGTCGTCCAGCAGAGGTTCGGCGCCTTTGGGTCTGCGATCCGCCTTCTCAAGCCGGCGCAAAACCTCGCGCGCGCGCTCAACCACGGACGCGGGCAGGCCTGCGAGCTTAGCAACCTGAATTCCGTATGAGCGATCGGCCGCGCCCGGCTTCACCTTGTGAAGAAAGACGATTGTGTCCTGCCATTCGGTGACATCCATCGTTACGTTGGCGATGCCTGACAGTCGGCGCGCAAGTGCTGTAAGTTCGTGATAATGCGTCGCGAACAGGGCGCGCGCCTTTGTTACCTCGTGCAAATACTCAACCGTTGCCCACGCAATCGATAGACCGTCGAAGGTGGCGGTGCCGCGGCCGATCTCGTCGAGCACGACGAAGGAGCGCATCGTCGCCTGAT
>CADECN010000018.1 GCA_902825785.1 uncultured Hyphomicrobium sp.
GCATGGTGCCGCCGCTCCGCTCATGGTCCGGCGGATGCCCAGAGGGCTTCAACCACAATGGCGCTCACCTATCACGTCCTCGACGTGTTCACCGAACGCGCCTTCGGCGGCAATCCGCTCGCTGTCGTGCTCGATGCTGACGCCTTGTCGGCGAGCGAAATGCAGGCCGTCGCACGCGAATTCAATTTGTCCGAAACCGTTTTTGTTTTGAAGCCGACCAGCCCCGGTCATACCGCCCGCATCCGAATCTTCACGCCCTCGCGCGAGATCCCGTTCGCTGGCCATCCGACTGTCGGAACAGCTGTCTTACTGGCCGAGTTGCGTGCGCCTGCCATCAAAGGCGAGCAGGATTCCATCATCGCGCTGGAGGAGGCCGCGGGCAGCATCCGCGTCGGCGTGCGCCTACGACCGGGCAGCGCCGCCTTCGGAGAGTTCGATGCACCCAAAATTCTGGCGCAACTTGAGGTGTTGTCCGAACCCGAGGAAATCGCCGCGGCGGTCGGCCTTATCCCGACTGAGCTGACATTCGAGAACCACAAGCCGACGCTGCTGCGCAGCGCCACCACCTTCGGCTTCGTGCCTGTCGCAAATTTGGAGGCGATAGCGAAACTGCGTGTCGCGCCCGCCCACTGGGCGCGCGCTTTCACCGATCGCAAGGTCGACGGCGTCTACTTCTATACGCGTCAATCCGTTCGCACCCACGCCGCGTTCCATGCCCGCATGCTGGCGCCAGACCTGGGTATCGCCGAGGACCCCGCGACCGGCTCTGCCGCCGTCGGCTTCGCACACGTCATTCAGGCCTTCGACGGATTGCCCGATGGTGTCCACAAGCGGACCATAGAGCAGGGCCTGGAGATGGGACGCCCAAGTCTTATTCAGCTGACCATGTCGATGCAGCGCGGAAAGCTCGAGGGCGTTCGCATCGGCGGCCATGCCGTCCGCGTCGCTCAAGGCAGCTTGCTCGCCTGAGATAGTGCTGTCCTCTCAGATGCCCCAGCCGATTGCCCGAGACGGATAACCAACGGCCGGCCGCTAGGTCTTGAACAAGATCAACACTTTCCTCGCATCGCCCGGCGGCGACGATCGATGCCGGCTGGATCAAAGGTCGCAGCCTTGCCTTTTTTTGAGATTTTTGGCTTATATGGCCCGCACGCGGGGAGAACCCGGCGCATTTTCAAGGACGAAGCCTTGAGACACCGACATTTCGGTCTCCGGTCGCTTATCGCTCCGACGCCTACAGGCGCCCGGGCCGACCTGCCATGGCTTGGCCTATGTCTCTCGCTTACCGGCCCCTGAGCCGACGAATTGCCCGGTCGACGGGCGGTGCTCAGGGGTATCGATTGAGCGTATCTGAGAGAGCGTAGAAGCGGTGGCGGCAGCCCATGAGCGCCGCCTGACAAGGACCCAGAACCATGACGGCCTCTTCCGAAGGCAAAGCTGCTGCAGTCGCAGGTGAGCAGGATAAGATCATCATTTTTGACACTACGTTGCGCGACGGCGAGCAGTGCCCCGGCGCAACGATGACGTATGAGGAAAAGCTCCAGGTCGCCGAACTCCTCGACGACATGGGCGTCGACATCATCGAAGCCGGATTTCCGATCGCGTCCGAAGGCGACTTCGAGAGCGTGCAGGAGATCGCAAAGCTCGCCAAAACATCGGTGATTTGCGGGCTCGCGCGTGCCAACCCGGCCGACATCGATCGTGCAGGTGAGGCGATAAGGCCCGCCAAACGAGGCCGTATCCATACCTTTATCGGGACCTCGCCTTTGCACCGGCAGCACCAGCTCGGCCTGTCGCAGGATCAGGTGCACGAACGCGTCATTCAATCGGTAACGCGCGCCCGCAACTTCACCGATGACGTCGAGTGGAGCGCGATGGACGCAACGCGCACGGAATTCGAATATCTCTGCCGCGTGGTCGAGGCAGCGATCCGCTCAGGCGCGACGACAATCAATATTCCGGACACTGTCGGCTATGCGTTGCCTGAGGAATATTTCGAGCTGATCAGCAAGCTCAAGACCAGCGTGCCCGGCATGGATAAGGTTGTGATCTCGACCCACTGCCACGATGATCTGGGTCTTGCGGTGGCCAACTCGCTCGCCGGCATTCGCGCCGGTGCGCGCCAGATCGAATGCACCATCAACGGTCTGGGCGAGCGCGCCGGCAACGCCGCGCTGGAGGAGATCGTGATGGCGATCCGCACGCGCCACGACCTGCTTCCGCACCACACCGGCATCCGTACCGAAATGCTGTCGCGAGCCTCCAAGCTCGTCTCGGCCGTGACGAATTTCCCTGTGCAGTACAACAAGGCGATCGTCGGCCGCAACGCGTTCGCTCACGAAAGCGGCATCCACCAGGACGGCGTGCTGAAGCATGTCGAGACCTACGAGATCATGACGCCCGAAAGTGTTGGCGTCGGCAAATCCTCGCTCGTCATGGGCAAGCACTCGGGCCGCGCAGCCTTCAAGTCGAAGTTGAAGGAACTCGGCTACGGTCTGGGCGACAACGCGCTCGAGGACGCCTTCAACCGCTTCAAGGCGCTCGCTGACAAGAAGAAGCACGTCTACGACGAGGACATCGAAGCCTTGGTCGACGAGGGCGTCGCGCACATGAACGATCGCCTGAAGGTGGTCGCGTTGACCGTCATCGCCGGCACCATGGGTCCGCAGACCGCGACACTCACGCTCGATATCGAGGGCCAGTCGAAGACGGTGCAAAGCACGGGCAACGGCCCCGTCGATGCGACCTTCAACGCCATCAAGCAGCTCATTCCCCACGACGCCCGCCTGGACCTTTACCAAGTACATGCCGTAACTGAGGGCACGGACGCGCAGGCGGAAGTCTCAGTTCGCCTCGAGGAAGACGGACGGATTGTGACGGGCCGATCTGCCGATCCCGACACGCTCGTCGCCTCGGCGCGGGCTTATGTGGCAGCCCTCAGCAAGCTTGTGGTTAAGCGCCAGAAGACCGCCCAGGCTCAGCAGGCGGTCTAAGCTCCCGTTCACGCAGGACTATTATTCCGGAACAGTGGGTAGCGGCGGCACGCTTTGGTTGGCGTGCCGCCGCTTCCGGCGCTAGTCTGCACCCAAGAGGGTTGCGGGCAAGGCTTGGATTGTGGCGGTCGCAGCGGGGCGGCGCGCACGGTCCGACTTGCTTTGGTTAACATAACGGGCGCGGAACGGACGACCGGGCCGCAGGGTTTGTGTGTGATGTGGCGTTTCGCGGTCAACAGCGTCCTTGCCGATGATGTCGCGATCGATCTGGGCACGGCCAATACGCTGGTCCACGTCGCTGGCCGCGGCGTCATTATCGATGAACCCTCCGTCGTTGCGATCCAGTCTCGCGCCGGCTCGCGCGATGTGCTCGCCGTCGGTGAGAAGGCCAAGCAGATGCTTGGCCGCACCCCCGAAGGCATCGAGACGATCAGACCGCTGCGTGACGGCGTAATCGCCGACTTTGTCGCCACCGAAGAGATGCTTCGGCACTTCATCCGGCAGACCAAGACCATCGCCGGATTCATCAGGCCACGAATACTCGTCTCCGTACCGGCAGGCGCTACGCCGGTCGAGCGTCGCGCCGTATATGAGACGGCGCTTTCGGCGGGCGCTCGCAAAGTTTTCCTGGTCGAGGAGCCGGTCGCGGCCGCCATCGGCGCAGGACTGCCGGTCGACGAACCGACCGGCTCCATGATCGTCGATATCGGCGGCGGCACGACGGACGTTGCCGTGCTATCGCTCGGCGGCGTTGTCCAGGCGCGCTCTATCCGCTGCGCCGGTAACGCCATGGACGAGGCAATCGTGCGCCACGTCCGCCGCCAGCATCATCTGCTCATCGGCGAGGCCAACGCCGAGCGCATCAAGGTCGAAGCTGGCTCGGCCTCCACCTACGTCAACGGCGAAACGGCTGAAATTTTTATCCGCGGCCGCGATCTGCGCGAAGGCAAGCCCAAGACGGTCATTCTCGGGCCGCACGATATCGGCGAAGCGCTGACCGACCCGATCGAGCAGATCGCTGAATTCATCCAGCGCGCCATCGAGGATCTGCCGCCGGAAATTTCCACCGACATCTGCGAACGCGGCATTTACCTGTCGGGCGGCGGCGCCAAACTTCCAAAGCTCGATAGCGAATTCGAGCGTCGCCTCGGCGTAAAGGTTCATCTGCCGGAAAAGCCGGAGAATTGCGTAATTGAGGGTTCGGCCGCAATCCTGCGCCAGATCGCGGAACGCGATCACCTTCTGATCAAACCATGATGCCTTTCGCTCCATCGCAGGAGGACAAAGCACAGGAATGAGACGGATCGGACGGCATCAGGCACTTTTCGCGCGCAGCGGTCACGTTGCGGCGCCGCGGCCAGTGCGTCTGATCCTGCCGTTCCTGATCTTTCTGTCTGTCGGCCTTCTGTTGCTGAGCCGCCTCAACCACAGCGCGCTGAACGACGTGCGCTGGCGGCTTGCGGAATGGATGAGCCCGGCGTTGGAAGCCGCCATGGTGCCGCTCGGCCCGTTGCGTCGGGTCGGCCAACAGATCGCGCTTCAAGTCGATCTTTCGAGTGAGCTTCAGCGGTTGAAGGCGGACAACGAAAAACTGAGCAGCTGGGAATGGCGCGCGCGCACGCTTGAACGAAAACTCGCTGATCTCGAAGCGCTCACGCAAGTCGTTCGCGAGCCACAACTCCAGTTCGTGACCGGACGTGTCATCGCAGATTCAAGCGGCGCCTTCGTCCGCACCGTTATAATCGACGCCGGACGGGATCAGAACGTCAGAACAGGCTATCCGGTGATCAATGCCGACGGTCTGGTCGGACGCGTTGTCGAGGTTGGTGCCGACAGCGCGCGTATCCTCCTCGCGAGTGACCTGAACAGCCGCATCCCGGTGGCGATCGGGCGCAAGGAGGTCCGCGCTATCCTCAGTGGCGACAACGGACCGGCGCCCCGGCTTCTTTTTCTTCCTCCTGCGGCCGATATCGCCGTGGGAGATGACGTTTCGACCTCCGGCACCGGCGGCCTGTTCCCGCGCGGTCTGCGCATTGGCAAAGTCGTGGGCGACCTTGCAGCACCGCGCGTCTCCCTGCGCGCGGACCTCGACCGGCTCGAATACATAAGTATTCTTTTTCACGACGATCCCATGCAGCAATTGATGGGCGAAATCGGTGGCGCGCGCAGTCGAGGCCGCGCATCCAACGAGACGAATCCCGGCTTGATTTCCGGTGCGAGGGAAAAGCGATGATGTCGCGATACCAGGTCCGCGTCTTTGAGCGAGGAAGCGCTTAATGTCTTTCCTTCGCCGCATGGCGCCGGTCGGCTCGATCGCGCTTCTGACAATTCTCGCGGCGCTCCCATGGGGGTTGCCTGCGAATGACCGCTTTTTTCTGCCGCTGCTGCCCGTCATTGCCATTCACTTCTGGACCTTGCGGCACGACGCCTGGGTTCCCGAATGGATCGTATTTCTCGCCGGACTTTCTCTTGACGTCCTGACACAGGGCCCTCTGGGCTATTGGGCGCTGATCTACCTCGTGGCGCACCTGATCGCGACTTTCAGCGTCCCATTTGCGGCGCTGGGATCGGCGCCGAGATTTCTGCTTCTCGGCATCGCGATCGTGGCGGTGACGATTGTGTCTTGGGCGGTCTCGTCGCTCTACTTTTTCGAGATTGCCGATTGGCGGCCCTACGCCGCGGGCGCCGGACTTGCCGGTCTGTCCGCGCTCTTCCTGGTGCCGATCCTTCATGCGCTCGATGCGCCCGAAAAAACTCGCGAAAACGCACGCCTCGTGCGCGGAGTTTGAATGCTCGACCGGAACGACGACGACGAGATTAGACGCCGCTTTAACCGGCGGGCACTGCTTGTCGGCGGCACTCAGGCGGCCGCCTTGTCGCTCGTCGGCTGGCGCCTGTTTGATCTGCAGGTTCTCGGTCACGGCCGATACGGCCCGCTTGCCGAAGAGAACCGCATCAGCGTGCAGCTCCTGGCGCCGAAACGCGGGCGCATCCTCGACCGCGCGGGCCGGGTGCTCGCCGACAACGACGAGATGTTCCGCGTCGTCCTTGTGCCGGCGCTCGCCGGTGATCCCGCCGCCGTGCTCTCGTCGGTCCAGCGCATCGTGTCGATCTCGACCGAGGACGCGGATAAGCATCTGCGGCGCATGAAGCGGCAAAGCCCTAACCTGCCGACGGTGATCGCAGAAGGGGTGAGCTTCGAGCAGGTCGCGCAGCTTAATCTTCTTGCGCCCCAGCTGCCGGGAATTCGGACGGAAATCTATTGGCGGCGACGCTATTACGGTGGCGCGCCGGTAGGCCACATCGTCGGATATGTGGGTAACGTCGAACGTTTCGGGGTCGATGACGACGCCGTATTGCGCCTTCCCGAAATGCGCATTGGAAAGAGCGGCGCCGAAGCCGGCTTCGAGGGCATCGTGCGTGGGGTTGGCGGTGCCCAGCGTCTTGAAGTCGACGCCCGCGGACGCATCATCCGCAATCTCGACGGCACAGAGCCCGCGCCCGGCCGCGACGTGACCCTCTCCATTGACCAGGCGTTGCAGCAGATCGTCCTGGCCCGTCTGCAACGCGAGCGCCGTGCCGCGTGCGTCGTGCTCGACGTGACGACGGGCGAGATCGCGGCTATGGCATCCACGCCCGCGTTCGATGCGGCCGAAGTGGCCGAAGGCATCACCGAGCAAAGCTGGCAGCGCCTGATCGCGGCCGAAGACCATCCGCTTTTGAACCGTGCGGTTGCAGGCCAATATCCACCTGGTTCGACGGTGAAGATGGTGACGGCTCTCGCGGCTCTGAAGGCGGGCCTCATCGACGCCAAAGACCGCATCAGCTGTGACGGCGCATTTACTCTCGCCGATCAAAGTTATCGTTGCTGGAAGCGCGGCGGCCATGGACGTATGACGCTTCACGAAGCGATACGATCGTCCTGCGATGTCTATTTCTTCGAACTGGCCCGTCGTGTCGGAATCCGCGCCATTGCCGCGACGGCGCACGACCTTGGTCTCGGCGAACTCCACGACTGCGGGCTGCCCGATGAAAAAGCGGGCCTGGTCCCCGATCCGGATTGGAAGCGTGGGCGCTGGAACGCGTCTTGGCTCGCCGGTGAGACGATCCTCGCGGGCATCGGCCAAGGCTATATGTTGGCCACCCCGTTGCAATTGGCGGTCATGACCGCGCGCATTGCGACCGGCCGGCGCATCAAGCCGACGCTCGAGCGTCGCGTCCACGCCGGCCCGAGAGCTGAATTCTCATCGATCGATTACGCCGACACGCATTTGGAATTGGTGCGCGCCGCCATGCTGGCCGTCGTAAACGACACTGGCGGCACCGGTGCCAATGCGTATCTGGGTCCTGGTCGACCGTCGATCGCGGGCAAAACCGGAACATCGCAGGTGTCGCGAGCGTCGAGCGAAACCGCGCAAAGCGCGTTGCCCTGGGGCCAGAGAGATCACGCACTCTTCGTCGCCTACACACCCGCCGAAAATCCGCGCTTTGCCGCCGCGGCTATCGTGGAGCACGGTGGCAGTGGCGGCGCGACCGCCGCGCCGCTGGTGCGCGACGTGCTGCTCGCGGTACTCGACCGCGCTGATCCGTCTGTGACGGGGAGCGCGGCCGATGGCGTCGTTGGACGCGGCAATCCCGGACGGGAGGGCTGAGCTGTGAGTTATGGCAGCGCGAGTGGCGACGATGTTGGCGTCCTCGGCAAGCTCTGGCGCGTGCACTGGCCGGCGATCATCGTCGTTTGCCTGATCGCCACCATCGGCACGGCGGCGCAATATTCCGTCGCCGATGGTTCTTTCCAACCCTGGGCCGAGCGTCACGCCTTGCGCTTCCTCGTGGCGCTGGCGCTAGTGCTCGCGATCGCCATCGTCAACATCGACGTCTGGCTCAAGCTTGCCTATCCCGTATATGGGGTCGCCCTGCTGATGCTCGCGCTCGTGCCATTGGCAGGCGTCGAGGCGTTGGGCGCGCGCCGGTGGATCGACCTTGGCGCGCTGACGGTGCAACCGTCCGAGGTCATGAAGCTCGCCCTCGTCGCCGCGCTCGCGCGCTATTATCAATGGCTGCCGCCGCAACTCGTCTCACGACCCTTGAATGTCTTGATACCGATAGCGCTGATCGCAGTGCCCGTCGCGTTGACGCTGCGCCAGCCCGACCTGGGCTCAGCGGTGCTATTCACCGTGCTCGGCTTATCGCTCATGTTCCTGGCGGGCGTATCGTTCCTCTATTTCGCCGCCGCCGCCGCGGCAGTCGTCGGCGCCCTACCGTTCATCCTCGCCAATCTCCACGACTACCAGCGCCGCCGCATCGAGATCTTCCTCGATCCCAACCAGGACCCGCTCGGCGCCGGCTATCACATCACGCAATCGAAAATCGCACTTGGATCGGGCGGGGTCTCGGGTAAGGGCTTCCTGCAAGGCACACAGAGCCAGCTCGACTTCGTGCCCGAAAAGCATACCGACTTCATCGCCAGCATTATCGGAGAGGAATGGGGGTTCGCCGGACTGCTCGTCCTGCTCGCGCTTTACGGGTTGCTGTTGTTCATGCTGGTGCTGATGGCTTGGCGCAGCCGCAACCGCTTCTCGCGACTGCTCATCGCCGGCTCAGCCATGACGTTCTTCGTCTATGTCTTCATCAATATTTCGATGGTGACCGGCCTCGTGCCCGTGGTGGGCGTACCGCTGCCGCTCGTCTCCTACGGCGGAACATCGATGACGACGCTGATGATCGGCCTGGGCCTCGCCATGTCCGCCTACGTCCACGGCCAGCGGCCGATTCGTGGCTCCGAACTGGGCCCATTTCTTTAGCCGGGCCCGTGCCCCCGCGGCAATGTGGGTGGCGTGCGCACGGGGGTGGACAGGGGCAGCAGCGGGTGCTAGAGCCACGCGCTGATGTGGGGTCCGGCACACGGACCCTGTGCCTTCCAGGAGAGGCCGAAGCGCTTAGGCGCAAGGCTCCGCGGTTGGCCGGCGGGTGATTAGCTCAGTTGGTAGAGCAGCTGACTCTTAATCAGCGGGTCCACGGTTCGAGCCCGTGATCACCCACCAATATTTCCGGCGCCCGGCATCACGAGGCCCAGAGCGCGTTCGCCACGAGCGCCGCGAAATAAGCGATCACCGCGCAGGATGGGAACGTCAGGCACCACGCGAATACGATCTTGCGCAGCACACCCCACTTTACATCCGACACCCGCTTACTGGCGCCGACCCCCACGATCGAACTCGTGATCGTATGCGTCGTCGAAAGCGGGATGCCGTAGATCGACGCGCCGAAGATCGTGCTTGAGGCGGCCGCGGTCGCAGCGAACCCCTGCCAGGTTGTGAGCCGGGCCATCTTCACGCCGATGGTGTGCACGATGCGCCAACCGCCGGCACTCGTGCCCAGACCCATGGTGAGCGCGCAAATAACGATGACCCACCAGTGGATGACGAACTCCTGAGTGACGCCGCCGGCATACAGGGTCAAGGCGAAAACACCGATGAACTTCTGCCCGTCGTTGAGGCCGTGATTGAAGGCAAGAAATGCGGCGGACATCATTTGAAGGCGGTCGAAACTCTGTTTCGCGCGCTGAGGTGCGGAATTCGCGGCCAGCTTAATGATGATCCGTGCCAGCAAGAACGCGGCCGCAAACCCGATGCCGATGGACAGCACCATACCGATGCCGACTTTCTGCCAGCCGGACCATTGCAGAGCTTCAAAGCCGTTGCCCGCAAAACCGGCCCCCGCCAAGCCGGCAAGCAGCGCGTGTGACTTGCTGACAGGTATACCCAGGCGCGCCGCCATGCCGCCCCAGGCAATGATCGCCACCATTGTCGATGTGATCGCAGGAATGGTGAGTGCGGACGGCACCACGATGCCGCTGCCAACGGTCGTTGCGACCGCGGTGCCCGCCATGGCACCGACCGTGTTCAGCACGACGGCCATCAGGATCGCCATGCGCGGGGTCATGACGCCTGTAGACACGACCGTGGCTATCGCATTCGGTGCGTCGGTCCAGCCGTTTACGAATTCGGCAACCAGTACGGCGAGTAGCGCGATGACGACCCCGGTCGTCAGCATCTCCATGCGCTAGGCCTCCTTGCGGGCAAGCGAAAGAATATGTCGCGCGCAATGGTTGGCATCGTCCGTCATTTCTTCGAGCAAATGAAAGAGCTGGTGCCAGGCAATGAAACCGATCGCATTGGTATTTGGCCGGCTATAATCGGCGACGAGCATCCGCTCCACGCTCGAGACGAGCCGGTCGGCCTCGGCTTCAGCCTCATCAATTGATCGAACGAGTTCGCGCACCTTCGAGAGGACCAGCCTCGGCTCGCCCAGCATAGCAACCAGTCCATCGAGCTTGCCGACCATGGCGTCGGAGATCTGCATGAGTGTTACGGCCTCGGGCCGCAGTTCCTGCAAATGCAGACCATAGACGTCCAGGTGGATCGCGACCTTGCGCATGCCGTCGATGACGTTGTCGAGGTCATCGGTAAGCTTCATGGAGTCGGGAATGTCGAACCGCAGGATGAACGAGTTGTCGAGCAGCTCGTGGATATCGGCAACGATGCCATCCGCCCTGTGCTCGAAGTCGACGATGCCCTTGAGATCGCGCCCCTTGCTGTCGAGAAAGTGACGGGAGCATTGGGTCAGGGTCTCAGAAAGTTGTTTCAGGCGGGTAGCGAATATCTCGTTGTTCGATGGTCCAAAGAGTGCGGCCAGCGCGTTTTGCGATCGTTTCATGGGTGCCTCGCGGCCTCGCCCGCGCGGCGCGGCCAATAGCCCATATTTGCTTTTTTCCGCCGCCGCAATCGCACCCAACCGGGTTCCACAGCCAATGGACGGACAACCAATGGTTTAGCGGCGGAGGAAAACTGAGGCCTAGCTGACAGAACCTGTAAGGTCTGAGTGAAGTCGGCTCAATCAATGAAGCCCATGCTAAGGCGCGAATCCCTTGGAGAAAGCGCCATGTACAAATTTGAGCTTGCGGCAATCGGAGTTCTCGCCGCGATTGCGGCGAGCCTGCTGGTGTTCCTGGTCAGCGTTGCCAATGCCGACGAAAGCATCGCCCTACCAGCCGGCATCGTGGTCGGTCCGCCGCCTGAGGGTATGGCGCCGTTGCCGACGGAGATCGTCGAGTCGCTGATGGAGGCAAGCGAACTTGCAACCGAACGCTTTGAGGATGAGGAATAGGAACCGCGACGCACGCCGTCAGGCGTGGCAACGCGCGCCGAGATATCGGTTGAGCAGCGTATCATAGGACGACACAATCGCCTCTTGATCGGCCGACAGCTTCTTCCCCGAGTCCCTGAGTTGGTAGAAGCCGGGTGCGCCTTTGCGATCAAGACCGTCCAACTCGGCGCGGATCGTGGCGCATGTCTCGCCCTGCGCCAGCTGTACAGGGCCTGGATCACGAGGCCCGGTCGGCTGAGCAGAACAGCCGGCCAATGCCACGAGCGCCAGTGTCGTGAGCGCCAGTGTCGTGAGAATACGATATGCGTGCATTTCGGCGCCGGCCATTTTTGCAATGATGATGAAAGCAACGAACGACATCGCAACGCTTGTGTGCAAGCGTCGCGATGTCGCGTCAGAGATCCTCTATTGCGCGGGTGGCGCTTCGGCCTCAGGTGCGGCGCTATCCGCACCGCCAGCGGAATTGTCGGTTGTGGTCGATGAAGCGTCGTCAGGCGTGCCGCTTTCTGCGGCAGCCGGCGCATCAGCAGGTGCCTCGGGAGCCGCTTCCGTCTGCGTCGCCGCATCCGCGGCCGGTTCCTCAGCGAGCGCGACGCCCGTCAGTGCAAGGCTCGCGGCAAGCGCCAGCGCGCATGAGCGAGAGAAGTTGATTAGCATGAGCGTAGATCCTCCTGGTTGATGAACTGACAGGCGTTCGTGATCAGAAAATGAGCTAAGGGCGAAGCGTTATTCGAAGGTCTTAAGACGCTCGGGAAACTGCCGGACTTTGAGGGCTTTCATCTGCTGTCCCTGGCCTTCGAAGATGATGAGAACTTTTTCACCGACCCGTCGCTTCGACAGCTTGACCTTGGGCGTCACGCTGAAGTTCCGGCCGTCCGCGAGCTCTATCCGGCGCTGCTCCACATCGATGACGCTGATGAGGCCGCTTGTGATGCCGTGAGCGGAATCCGCGTGCGCCGGAACCGCGATCAGGGCGTAGACGGCAATCGCCACGGTGGAATGCACGAGGTTCACGGCCACACGCCTTCGATTCAAGTCCGCGCGAGGGTGCGCCGCTTGCCTTTCGTCACCTTCGCGGGCGGCTTACACGGCGCGTAAGAAATGGGGCGAGGGGCTCAATTTAGCAGCGGGAGGCGCACGCTGATCACAGTGCCCGGCGCGGCATCATCAAGCGCGATTTCGCCCTCATGCAACTCCACAATCGCGGCCACAACGCTGAGCCCGAGCCCGTGTCCCGGTGTCGAGCGCGCCCTTTCGAGCCGATAGAAGCGTTCGAAAACCTTGGACCGCTCCGGCGCAGGTATACCCGGTCCATTGTCGGCGATCGCAATGTGAAAAGTGCTGCGACCGCAAGACGGGGTGACAACGACAGCGGTGCCGGCCGGACAATGCCTGAGCGCATTGTCGAACACATTGGCGAGCATTTGCACAAGCAACTCGCGATCGCCGGCGACGATTGCGTGCTCGGGCAACGGCGCGAGTTGAAATGCGAAGCCCTGATCCTGGAAGACCGGCTCGTACGCTTCGTGCACGTCGCGAACGACCTGCGAAATGTCCACCGGTATGAACCGCTGCCGTCGCTCGCCCGCTTGCAACTGGCCGATATTGAGCAGCGCTTCAAACGTGCCGACGATGCTGTCGACCGATTCGAGCGCGGCTTCGAAGCTTTCGAATTGCGTCGAGTTCGTCGAGACCTCGTCGCGCATCAACTCGAGGCGCTGGCGCAAATGCATCATGGGACGCTTCAGATCGTGGGCGATGTCGGCCGACGATTGATTGACGTTCTCGACCAGACGCTGAAGCTTGGCCAGCATCGCATTGATGCTGGACGCGACTTCATCGAGATCGTCACCAGCAGGCCCCGTGGGTACGCGAGCATTTAGGTCGCCGACGGCAACCGCCGACAACGTCCCGCGTATGCGATTGATCCGCTTCTGCGTACCTTGCGACAGGATGATCGCCGTTCCGACGCTGAGGATCGCGGTTCCCAGCAAGCCCCATCCCAAACTCTGCATCATGATCGACTTGGATTGACGGGCTTCGCGGTCCGACCGACCGACGAGAAGCCGACCCTGCGAGACATCGGCCCAGATGGCGTAGTAGCGATTATTGTTGCGTCCTGTATCCGAAGCACCCGGTTGCCGCTGCTGCCGATTGACGAGTTGCCAGCCGTCTTCCTGCTTCACGTTCGTCACATTGCCGGCATGAACACGTCCGTCATTGCCGATCACGCTGAAGATGCTGTCGGCGTCGCCTACCGACTCGGCCTCGTCCGTCACCACGTTGATGAGCTCTTCGAAGCCGAAGCGACGGTCGATACCGAGCAGCGCATCGCGCGCCCGTTCGACGCGGTGCACGATGCCGTCTTCGAGTTCGGACGTCGTGCTGAGTATCAGAACCGAGAACAAGAAAAGCACGCTCGCACCGAACAGCGCCGTGAACGCCAGTGCAGAGCGGAACTGCGAGCGTTTGAGAAGGTCACGGAACATCGCGGATCGAATAACCGCTGCCACGCACCGTGTGAATGAGCGCATCTCCGAACGGACGGTCGATCTTTGCGCGCAGCCTGGAAATATGTGTTTCGACGATGCTGGATTTGGGGTCGAAGTTGAATCCCCAGACGCGTTCCAGGAGCATATTTCTGGTCACGACCCGCCCCTTGTTGCGCAACAGGACTTCGAGCAGCACGAATTCGCGCGCATGCAATTCAATCCGCTCGCCCGCGCGTGCGACGTAACGCTTCTCGACGTCCATCTCAAGGTCGCCGGCGCGCAGCACGCCGCTCTCGTCGCGCATCGGTGGGCGCCGTGCGAGCGCGTTGACGCGCGCGAGCAATTCCGACATCGCGAAGGGCTTGACGAGATAGTCGTCACCTCCGACGTCGAGGCCCTGCACGCGGTCGTTGACGCCGCCGAGCGCAGTCAGAAACATGATTGAGGTCTTGCGGCCGGCGCTGCGAAGCGAGCGAGCAACGCTCAGGCCGTCGAGGCCCGGCAACATGCGGTCGAGGACGATCATGTCGTAGTCCTCTTGAATTGCCAGTGCCACGCCATCGCGGCCGTCGTTGACGACATCAACGGTATGGCCGGCCTGCGTCAAACCACGGTGAATGAAGCTTGCAGTTTCTTCGTCGTCTTCCACAAGTAGAAGTCGCATCGTGCCTCGCTCGCGAACACGCGGTTTGCCGATGCTAGGCCACCCGCAGGGTTGAGCCAAACAAATAGAACCCAAGCAAGAAATATTGCCTGGGTTCTAAGTTTAAGGCGAGAATCGGGCTCTATCAGGAGACGCTTCGGTTCTCTTTCTCATCTCATGGCACTGCCGGATGGAACGAGGGGCCAGGGGTAGGGAATGTTCCTGCACCGACAGGCCATGAGCAAGGCGACGTTGGCCGCCACGCATGACAGGGGCTCTAAAGCTTCCTTACATCTCCTGAAAACTTAGACGCCACCGGCACGAGTTGCGGTATGGCCGTTATTCCTAGGCGAACTTGACACCCATCGTTTCGCCATCGGGCAGCCGATGGACGATTGCGCAGCGGAACTTTGCGCTTCGGCGCGGAATAACAAGTGTGAAGCTTTCCGGTATCTCGACATTGCGCGCGATGTGAATGCGCGCGCCCGAAACCGAGATGTCGATCACCGAACACTCGCATATCGGCGTCCCATCGAGCGTTTGGAGATGACCGATTAAAAAGACCTTCTCGCGCCGTGAAAATTTGCGCCGTTCCCCTGGCATCGCCGATTCCGCATTCCCGCATCAGTTTCAAGCTAGCACTCACACGCCTCTGCAACGGTCGCAACGAAAGGTCCGGCGAAACACTTGATACGGTTGTCGCGTGTGGTCAAAGCTCACAACCCACCTGGGTAAGGACGCATCGTCACGATTGTACGGTTTGGGATTGCGAGTCTGGGCGAACAGCGGGAGAAACGGTACGCTTCGGTTGAACCAGCGGTGTTTGCCGCATCTTGTTGCCGATCAGAAGCGTCGCTCCCGCTTTAAGGCCACCACCGGCAATTTCAAGTTCGAACCGCTCGGCATCGCGACGGCGAATGTCGGCCGCGATGTCGGCGGCTTCGTCGGCCGGCACGCCCAGCTCTTTAAGGGCCAACTCGCCGAGCGCCATCGCCGATTCGAAAGTTTCGCGCACTTGCAGGTCGACGCCTTTCTCGATCAGGTCGTGAGCATGTTGTCGGTCGAATGACCGCACGACAAGCGATGCGTTCGGGAATTCTGCCTTGCAGAGTTCCACGATCCGGTCGACAGCTGCACGATCGTTCACGCATACGGCGATCGCTCTTGCTTTGTCGGCGCCGGATGAGCGAAGCACATCGAGGCGGGTACCGTCGCCATAGTAGACCTTGAAGCCGAATTCCTCGGCGCTACGGATCATGTCGACATTCGTGTCGATGATTGAGACATCCACGCCGCGCGCGAGCAGAAGTTGGCTCATGACTTGACCGACGCGGCCAAAACCGACGATGAGCACCGCACCCGTCAACCCCTCCGCTAATTCGATGCCGTCCATGGAATGCTCCGGCTGCGCCGGCAGCCAGCGCAGTCCAAGGATCAGCAGCGGCGTCAGTGCCATGGAAATGATAACCGCCGCGGTCAGGACCGCATTGGTCGAAGCGTCGAGGATGCCCGCGCTGGTCGCGGCAGCATAGAGCACGAACGCGAATTCGCCGCCTTGCGCCATCAGGGCCGCTCTATAGACGCTCTCGCCATGAGGTGCGCGAAAGAGCCGGGCGACGATATATATGCCGAGGGCCTTGATCGCCATGTAAGACAGAACGCACGCAAGGATCAGCTGCCAGTTACGCGCGATGAGCGGCAGATCGAGTGCCATGCCGACACCCAGGAAGAACAATCCCAGCAGCAAGTTCCGGAACGGTTCGATGTCTGCTTCGAGCTGATGCCGGAAGCTCGATTGCGAAAGCAGAACGCCGGCCAGGAAAGCGCCCATGGCCATCGAAAGTCCGCCGAGCTGCATCAGCGTCGCTGCGCCCAGAACGACGAACAGAGCGGCCGCCGTCATCACTTCACGGGCCCGCACGGCGGCGAGCAGGTGAAACAGTGGGTTCAGGAGCCAGCGCCCCGCGATCAGAAGTGCGGCGAGGGCAAGTGCGGCTACACCAAGAGATTGCACGTAGGAGCCGGTCGCCGATTGACCGGGCGCCAGCAACGCTACGATGACGAGAAGCGGCACGATTGCGAGATCCTCGAGCAAGAGGATCGATATGATCCGCCGGCCCGCGGGCGCCGCGTTTTCGCTTCTCTCATTCAGCACCTTCAGCACGACCGCTGTGGATGTCAGCACGAAGCCCATGCCCGCGACAAATGCCACGGCAGGCGAGAAGCCGATCAGCACGCCGACGCCCGTGAGCAGCGCGCCACAGGCGACGACTTGCGCCAGGCCGAGGCCGAAGATGTCGTGCCGCAATGCCCATAGCCGTGCCGGCTCCATCTCCAGACCGATTACGAACAGCAGCATCACCACGCCGAGTTCGGCGATATGGATGATAGATTGAGGGTCGGAAAATAGCCCGGTGCCGAATGGTCCGAGCGCCAGCCCCGCAACCAGATAACCAAGCACGGAGCCGAGGCCGAGCCGTTTGAAAATCGGTACTGCCACGACCATGGCGCCAAGCAAGGCAACCGCCTGTGTGAGATTGCCGGCGTCAGCTTCAGCAGCCATCGCTAACTCCAAGTCTGAGTTGATCGTATGGTCTCGATGCCAATCGGGCCGATTATGGCGCGCGCTTGACACGGTTGGTGGGGGATATCGACAGTGGGTCAGACTTTGGCGCAAGTCACCGTCGTCACGCAATCGCCTGCCCGGTCAACGCGTCAATGTGGCCACAGCGCATCTCGAAAGCGCGACTGTCAGTAGGGTGAGTTTGGGGGCTGAGATGGTCGTCGTTGCCGCGCAGGGGACAATTGCAACGCACGCGAAGCGCGTCAATTCAGACGTTTTCCGCCAACTGCACTGACGTCAGCATACCGCTTGTCAGCCAGCCGTGAAGATAACCGGCGGCTCGCACTGCAGCCGAATCCGGATCATCGTAGGTTGCCAGCATTTCACACAAGGACTGGAACGACGCGCCACGGCTGGCCTCGGTCCAAATCATGCACTCTTCATAGTTGAGTTCGCGCACCATTGGAGCGTACGCGCGACGCCACACGACAAGACGTTGTAGCTCGGGTGAGGAGGCGAAGGCCGGGGTCGGCTCATCAGCCTGGAGTGCGCGCCAAATTTCAAGGATGTTGCCGGCGAGGTGCAAATGCGTGACCGATGGGTGCGGTGCAAAGACGAGGCGGCCCCAAGTTTCCGGCGCGAACCGGCCTAGATCGGCGACGTCGAGAACGGGTTTATCCGGCGCATCGAACGCATCGGACACCGCTTTCTCGATAGAGCTGAGACCAACGACATCTTGAGCAATAGCATCGCGCCCGAGGCCCTCGAGATATTCGGGCAATCGCGTCCCGAACCATCGCGCATTTTGCGTGCGCGAGGGATACGCGGCGATATACCCGCGCGCAACTTCTCTGAACCTGGCCTCGCCGACGTAATGGTTGAGCAACGGATACTCATTTTTCAGAGTTTCGACGAGCCGCCCGCTGTAGGCATGACGGTAGACGTCAAACAATGTCTCGCGCGAGGTTCGGGAGTTGTCCTGTATGAAACCCAGGATCGCGGTGTCACCCTCAAGGATCGCCGCCTGCAAAAGCCCTTGTAGCTCAGCAAGTGCGAGCGCTTCGGTTTTCCTTTTTATGAGCGCCGTCATGAATCGCGTCCCGTCGCAAGTTCCGGCAGCATTTCGGTGGCGATGTCGCGCGCCACGCCAAGTTCGGCGACAAGTTCCGCATAAGGCGGAATGTTGTCGTCGCGCTCGATGATCGTCGATACCGGACCGAAACGCTTGATAGCGGCGCGGTACAGTTCCCAGACGCCTTCGGGAATGAGCGCATCGTGCGTGTCGATGATGTGGGTCATGTTGTGCTCGTGGCCCGCGAGATGGAACTGGACCACTCTGTCGGCCGGCATGCCGTCGATGAAGGCGTAGGGATCGTATTCGTGATTGAATGCGCTCACGAACACGTTGTTGACGTCGAAGACGAGCCAGCACCCCGTCCGGCGAGCGAGCTCGGCAATGAAGGTCCACTCCGGCATTTCCGAATGACCGAACTGGACGTAGGTAGATACGTTCTCAAGTGCGATCGGCCGCTTGAGAAAATCCTGCACGTACTGGACGCGCGCGACGACGTGGTCGAGCGCCTCCTGCGTATAGGGAATAGGCAGCAAGTCGTGCAGGTTCACGCCATGCACGCCGGTCCAGCACAGGTGATCGGAGATGAACTCCGGCTCGCAGCGTTCCGCCAGGCCCTTAAGGTCCCTCAGGTAGCCTTGATCGAAGGGTGTCGTCGACGCAATTGAAAGAGAAACGCCGTGCATCACGATCGGATACTGAGCGCGGATCCGATCAAGCATCCGCAGCGGCTGCCCGCCCGGCACCATGTAGTTTTCGGAAATCACCTCGAACCAGTCGACACGCCGTTCGCCTTCAAGAATGTCGGTGTAGTGCTGCGCACGAAGCCCCAGACCGAAACCCAGATAGCGCGGCCGCGAGGATTGACCAATCGATCCTGCGGTCCTGGTTGCAAGCGATGTAACTGTCATAAACGGCCCTCGAGAAACGTATGGCCCCTCCGGACTGATCCGAAGGGGCCGCAGGCGTTACGATTTCTTCGCCGGCTCGAACTTTGCGCCTTCAACCTTTGCGCATTCGGCCGCCGTCGACTCGGTGAAACCCTGGCCCTTGCAGGCGTTCTGGCCCTTGCAAGCGTTGCTGGCCGATTTGCATGCGCTGTGACCCTTACAGGCATTGGCGCCGACGCAATGGCCCTTGGCTTCCTCGGCCTTAACGCTCGGAGCGCCCACCGCACCTGCGATGAACAATGCAGCGGCGACAGCGGCGAGCGAAGCGCCCGATTTGGCTGAGATCATCATTTGGAAATTCCTCCTGGGAACTTTTCAAACATAACCGAAGGCACACGGACGCCCGGCCCCCGGTCCAATCGGATGAGACGTCCGAAAGACAGCTACGTCTTCGGCCGCGCTGGCGTTTCATCGGGTTGCGGAACGAATGGAAAATTTTTCTGTGTCGGCGCTGCGAATATTGGAATTGCACCCCGACGAAAGAAGCAAAATGAGTGCGGGTCGGGAACCAGAAAAGACCTTATTGAACGTGCGTGTAACGCTGCCATCGTGTCCGTCGTAACCCGTTCACGAACCCTGGAGGCCAACGCCATGAATCTCCGCGCAACGCTTCGCGCATTTTCGGTTGCAATCGCTCTGTCGGCTATGGCCGTTCCCCTTGCGGCGCTTGAGCAAAAGCCCTTTGACGCTGCGGCCGTAAAGGCGGCGCAGGAGGCGGGCAAGCCCGTCATTATCCATGTCACCGCGCCATGGTGCCCGACCTGCACGGCTCAGCATGCCGCCATAGATGCGCTTGCGGGCAAGCCGGAATTTGATCATGTCACATTGTTCAAGATCGATTTTGATACCCAGGAGGATGCCTGGACGGGCTTCGGCGCCCGCACGCAAAGCACGCTCATCGCGTTCTCGGGCAAACAAGAGACCGGCCGCCTCGTCGGTGAGACCAAAGCCGCACCGATTGAAAGTCTGTTCGCAAGCGCGCTCGCGAAGTAGCATCTCATGACTTTGGCAACGCTGGTCTTTGCGTTCTTCGCCGGACTGCTTTCGACGCTATCTCCTTGCGTGCTCCCTCTGCTTCCCGTCGTATTGGGCGCGGCCGTGAGCGAACATCGGCTTGGGCCTGTGGCGCTAGCCGGTGGTTTGGCGCTCTCGTTCGTGGCAATCGGCATGTTCGTTGCAACGATTGGTTTCGCCGTTGGCTTGGATACCGGCGTATTTCGCGTCCTCGCTGCCGCGCTGCTGATCGCAATCGGCTTCGTGCTTCTGGTGCCGCAGGCGTCCGCGGTGTTCGTCAGCGCGTCGTCGCCAGTCGGCGCGTGGCTCGATGACCGGCTAGGCGGGTTCGGCACGTCCGGCCTTCGCGGCCAGTTCCTGCTCGGTTTGCTGTTGGGCGCAGTATGGAGCCCATGCGTCGGCCCCACGCTCGGCGCGGCATCAGTCCTTGCCTCTCAGGGTCGGGACCTAGCGCAGGTGGCACTCACGATGACGCTGTTTGGTATTGGCGCCGCCACGCCACTGCTCATTCTCGGCGCGCTTTCGCGTGAGACCATGCTGAAGATGCGCTTACGCCTGATGGAGGCGGGACGCGGCGGCAAGGTTGCGCTTGGCGCGCTATTGATTGCAACGGGGCTGTTTGTGCTGACCGGGCTCGACAAGCACCTCGAAGCCTACCTCGTCAGCGTCATGCCGGCATGGCTGACCGAACTGACCACGAGCTACTAGATAGTTGGCGGCATCAATGAAAGTCGCGGCTCTTGGGCGTCCACGAGCCTTCCTTCGGCTCGCGCGTCGTATGCGCGAGCGTCGCCGTGCCTTCGCCGAGTGTCCTCAGCATCGCGGAAAGATCGACGATGTCTTCGGCAACGACGTGGCTGACGAGCCCCTCGCGCTGGATACGGCCGCGCACCATGAGAAACTGAGCGGTCATTACCACGCGGCGGAAGCGTTCAAAAATCTTGGGCCAGACGACGCAATTGACGATTCCCGTCTCGTCTTCAAGCGTAACGAAGATCACGCCCTTTGCCGTTCCGGGCCGTTGCCGCACGAGCACGAGGCCGGCGACGTTCACACGCCGGCCGGTAAGCCGATCATTCCAGTGCTCCGCGCTGGTGACGATACCGCGACGCTTCAACTCATCGCGAAAGAACGCGCAAGGATGCGCTTTCAGAGAAAGGCTGATGGCCGAGTAGTCGTGCACGACATGCTCGCCGAGCGTCATGGGCAGCAGATCGACGGCCGGCTCGATGAAAAGGTCGTCGCTTTCGCTCGCCGCGAAAAGGGGCGCCGCCTGTGACACGGAGCTGTGCGCCATGGTCTGGCCCGTGCCACCGTCGAGACCCTTGACCGCCCACAGCGCCTGACGCCGGTCGAGCTTAAGCGAGCGGAAAACATCGGCGTCGGCCAGACGCTCAAGAACGCTCAAGGGTACGCTGCTGCGCTTCCAAAGCGAGGCGAGATCACCATAGCCTGCCCCGCGCGCCTCGACGATCGCTTCGGCGTGCGCCGTTGACAGGCCGCCGACGAGGCGCAGGCCGATTTGCACGGCGCAATGCTTGGCCGCCGTATCGTCCGCTCGCGCAAGCGTGCAATCCCAATCGCTGGCGTTGATATCGGGATGACGAACCTCGACGCCATGCTCGCGCGCATCCCGCACCAGTTGCGCGGGCGCATAAAAACCCATCGGCTGGCTGTTGAGCAGCGCCGCGCAGAAGGCGTCCGGGTAGTGGCATTTGATCCAGGCCGAGACATAGACAAGGAGCGCAAAGCTCGCCGCGTGACTTTCGGGAAAGCCGTATTCCCCGAAGCCCTCGATCTGATTGAAGCAGCGCTCGGCGAATTGGCGCTCATATCCGCGTTCGACCATGCCGGCTATGAACTTGTGGCGAAAGGTATGAATGGTGCCGACATGACGAAAGGTGGCCATGGCGCGCCGCAGCCGGTCCGCTTCATCGGGCGTGAAGCCCGCCGCAACGATGGCGATCTTCATCGCCTGCTCCTGAAAGAGCGGCACGCCGAGCGTCTTGTGAAGCACCGCCTCGAGTTCGGCGGAAGGAAACGTTGCTTTTTCCTCCCCGCTACGCCGCCGCAGATAGGGGTGGACCATGTCACCCTGGATGGGCCCCGGACGTACGATCGCCACCTCGATCACCAGATCGTAGAATTTGCGTGGATGGAGGCGCGGCAGCATCGACATCTGCGCCCGGCTTTCGACCTGGAACACGCCGATGGAATCGGCCTTGCAAAGCATGTCGTAAACGAGCGGATCGTCCTGCGGGACATTGGCAAGCGTCAGCGCACGTCCGTGGTGGTGCGCGATCAGATCGAAGGCCTTGCGGATCGCGGTCAACATGCCGAGCGCGAGAACATCGACTTTCAGGATGCCAAGCGCGTCGATGTCGTCCTTGTCCCACTCGATGAAGGTGCGATCCTTCATGGCGCCGTTGAGGATCGGCACCGTTTCGTCCAGGCGCTCGCGCGTCAGTACGAAGCCGCCAACGTGCTGCGATAGGTGGCGCGGAAAGCCGAGCATCTCGGCTGCAAGGTCGATGGCCTGGCGGATGGCGGGATTGTGCGGGTCGAGCCCCGCTTCGCTGATCTGTTTGTCGGTGAGTGCGCCGTTGCGCGACCACCCCCAAACCGTGCTCGCCATGGTTGCGGTGACGTCCTCTGTCAGCCCCATGGCCTT
>CADECN010000019.1 GCA_902825785.1 uncultured Hyphomicrobium sp.
TTAAGACCCGCCGCCTGAACGTCGGCGGCACTTACATTCCGCTCCAGGGCCTCAACAGTGCCTTTGCGCCGATACCCCTCTTCGGTCAGTTGATCTCGGGCGCTAACGGCGAGGGCATCTTCGGCATCACGTTCGGCGTGCAAGGCCAGATGTCCAACCCACAGGTGATCGTCAATCCGCTGTCGATGGTGACGCCGGGCATCTTCCGCGAGATCTTCCAGTTCGCGCCGCCAGGCAAAGTGCAAATTCGCGAGAACAAGTCCCAAAAGAAGCCGGTTGAAGATCGCGTTAGATCTTCTAGCGCCGCATCGGGCGATAGCAAAAATACACGACGCGCCAACTCCGAGCCAGTCGACGGCTGGTCGTCCACGACCGATCACGCCGTCGGTAATTGAGTTCCGGCGAACTCTCGGTCGGACGTTCTTCTTATACGGGCTTAACAAGAACGTGGCGCTTCTTGCCAAGCGACAGCTTTATGACACCGCTGTCCTCGGCGTCAGCTACCGTCAGAGAAGCCTTGTCATCGCTAACGGTCTTGTCATTGACCTTCAGGCCGCCACCCTGGACCTGGCGGCGCGCCTCGCTGTTAGAGGCAACCAACCCAGCTTTCACAAATGCCGAAAGAACCCCGAGGCCCGACTCCAGCTCAGACTTCGCGATTTCGATCGTCGGCAGATCGGCCGCCAGCCCTCCGTGCTCGAACGTCATGCGTGCGGTCTCCGCGGCAGCGTCGGCCTTGGCACGATCGTGCACCAGAGCAGTCGCCTCGGTCGCGAGCACCTTCTTGGCATCGTTGATTTCATTGCCGGACAGCCGGCCGAGACGATCGATTTCATCCAATGGCAGCAGCGTGAAGAGTTTGAGGAAGCGCACCACGTCGGCGTCTTCCGTGTTGCGCCAGAACTGCCAGTAGTCGTAGGCGGAAAGTTGCGTATCGTTGAGCCAGACGGCGCCGGCCGCCGTCTTGCCCATCTTGGCGCCGGACGCAGTCGTAAGGAGCGGACAGGTCAGAGCGTAGAGTTGCTCCTTGAGGCCCATGCGCCGTCCGAGGTCGATCCCCGTGACGATGTTGCCCCACTGGTCCGAGCCACCCATCTGCAGGTTGCAGCCATAACGCCGCGCCAGTTCGACGTAGTCATAAGCCTGCAACAGCATGTAGTTGAACTCGATGAACGAAAGCTCCTGTTCGCGATCGAGCCGTAACTTCGCCGAATCCATCGTCAACATGCGGTTTACGGAAAAGTGCCGTCCGACGTCGCGTAGGAATTCGATATAGTTGAGCGGCGCCAGCCACTCCGCGTTGTCGACCATGACGGCGTCACCGCCGCCGCTGCCGAATTTCAGGAACTTGGCGAAGACACCCTTCAGCGCGTCCTTGTTGCCATCAATCTCTTCGATCGTGCGCAGCTGTCGCGTCTCATCTTTGCCGGATGGGTCGCCGACGCGCGTCGTCCCGCCCCCCATGAGTGCGATCGGCTTGCCCGCGCCCGTGCGCTGCAGCCACGACAACATCATGATCGACAGCAAGTGTCCGATATGCAGCGACGGGGCGGTGCAATCGTAACCGACGTAGGCCACGATGCGCTTTTGCTTCGCCAAATTGTCGAGTCCGTTCGGATCCGAGCACTGGTGCACGAACCCGCGCTCGGTCATGATGGCGAGGAAGTCTGATGTCGGCGTCGGCATGATTGTGTTGAAGTTTCTTATCCTGCGGTTGCAGGTCTCTTTTTGAGACCTTGGGCCGGCAAAATCGAGGTATGGGCCTGCCAAGGGGCCGCACCATGCACGGGAAGGGCGCCATGGGCAAGGTAATGCGGGCAATGGGGCTCATGAGCGGCACTTCGCTCGATGGGATCGACATCGCATTGATCGACACCGACGGCGAGGATGTCGTTCGTCGCGGCCCGAGGCGTACAGTTCCCTACAGCCCTGCGACACGCGCATTGCTGTCTGAGGCCCTCGCGGACGCCGGCTCAATTCGAAACCGGCATGACCGCCCCGGGGTCCTCGAACGCGCCGAACTCGAACTTACCGAACAGCACGCTGTGGCTGTCGCGGACTTTCTAGCGGCGAATGAGGTGTCTGCCGCGACCGTCGACGTAATCGGCTTCCATGGCCAAACCGTGCTGCACAAGCCGCACGCAGGCCTGACTGTGCAACTCGGGCTGGGACCCATGCTGGCGGATCTGACCCGCTGCCCCGTGATCTTCGATATGCGCGCGGCGGATGTCGCGGCCGGCGGCCAGGGTGCGCCGCTCGTTCCCGCCTATCATCGCGCCCTAACCGCCGCTATGCCGCAGCGACCGGTTGCGGTCGTCAACATCGGTGGGGTCGCGAACGTTACCTGGATTGGTGCGGATCGGCGCTTGCTCGCCTTCGACACCGGGCCCGGCAGCGCACTGATCGATGATTGGATGCAGCGCAATTCCGGCTTCGCATTTGACCAAGATGGCGGCGCGGCACTTCGCGGTCGCATCGACGAGGACGTCGTACGCTTCTACTTGAGCAATAGCTATTTCGCGTCCGCACCGCCCAAGTCGCTCGATCGCAATGCGTTTCCTGCCGAAGTTCTGCACGGCCACTCACTTGAGGACGGCGCAGCGACGCTCGCGGCCTTTACCGCCCGCGCGATCGCAAAAGCGCGCGAACATATGCCGGCCGAGCCGGAGGTCTGGATCGTCTCAGGCGGCGGCCGCAAGAACCGCGCTATCATAAGCATGCTGGCCGAAAGCGTTCATCACGCTGTTGTCCCGGCCGAGGCAGTCGGAATTGATGGGGAAAGCGTCGAGGCGGAGGCCTGGGCTTACCTCGCGGTCCGCTCTGCCAAATGCCTGCCCCTGACGTTTCCCGAGACGACAGGCGTGGAGGCGCCGATCACGGGCGGCCTGCGCGCCGACCCAAGCAGCCACCTGGTGCGGTGACACCCTGAGCCGGCACCCGCCCATCGGTTCGGCCTATTCGTCGCTTTCGTCGTCTCCGCCCGCCGCCGGCGCACTTTGCGCCTCCAGCCGTTCCAGTTCGCGTTGGCGCTGGCGTTCTTTCTCGCGCTCTCGCTCACGCTCCTTGTCGCGTGCGCGGTCTTCTTCGAATTGAACCATACGCTCGTCAAGATACGTGCCGACAATGTTGCCGAGTTCATCGATCTTATCTTCGAAGAAATGATTGGCGCCGGGGATAACCTCGTGAGTAATCTTGATGCCCTTCTGAACTTTCACCTTGGCGGCCATGTCAGCCACTGCCGATGTCGGGACCACGCGGTCCTTGTCGCCGTTGATCATGAGACCTGAGGAAGGGCACGGCGCCAGGAACGACCAGTCGTAGAGGTTGGCAAGCGGCGCCACGCAGATGAAACCGTCGACTTCGGGCCGACGCATCAGCAACTGCATGGCGATCCAGGTGCCAAACGAGACGCCCGCGATCCAGCACGTCTTGGCATCGGGTTTGACGAGCTGCAGCCAGTCGAGCGCAGAGGCCGCGTCTGCCAGTTCGCCCGGACCGCCATCCCAAACGCCCTGGCTGCGTCCGACGCCGCGGAAATTGAAGCGCAGCACGGAGAAACCGCGCGCCGCGAAGGTATGGTAAAGCGAGTAGACGACCTGATTGTTCATCGTGCCCCCCAGCTGCGGATGCGGGTGCAAAATGAGCGCGATTGGGCTGTCGCTCTGGGACTCGTGGTGATAGCGGGCTTCGAGCCGGCCTCCCGGTCCGTTGATTATTAGTTCCGGCATTTGGATCGGCCTCGGTTTCTCAAGCTGAAAGAAGGGGCTCTTGGAGTTCGGGAAAGGGCTTCGGAGGTGGTGCGCCGATTGGCGCGGCTTCACATCCTCGTGGCTGTAAATCTCAATCCTTGACTCCAGGGCTCGGGATTTCCATAAGTTGTTTGTGTTTAGAACTTTTCGAAGAAAGGTTCTAACCTCGCCGGCGAGCCAGGGTGGGCGGGTCTCTTAACACGATCCTGGGTGCGTGTTGCAAGCACGTCGGTAGTTGGAGGATTTCGCCGCCACTTGAGGCGGCGCCAGTCCGGAGATGCGCGTTTGGAATTGACGACTAAAGGCCGCTACGCGGTCATGGCAATGGCTGACCTCGCCGGCCGGTCCGGCGCGCAGGCCGTTCCGCTATCGCAGATCGCGGAACGCCAGAACCTGCCCGTCGCCTATCTCGAACAGCTTTTCGTCGCTTTGCGCCGAGCGAACCTTGTCGAAAGCGAGCGTGGCCGCAGCGGCGGCTACCGCCTTGCGCGCCTCGCGGATGAGATCAACGTCAGCGACGTCATGAGCGCGGTTGAGGAAGGAACGCGCTTCACGCGCTGCTCGGACACGGACGTCGGCTGCACCAAGGACAAGCCATGCCTAACGCACGATCTTTGGACGGCACTGGGCGATTCTACCACGAGCTTCCTATCATCGGTCACACTGGCCGACGTGGTGTCCGGCAAGATTTCTGAAGGCAGGCGCCGGATACCCGCGCCGAGCGGCGCAAGCCGCGCTCCCGTCTATCTCGACTACAACGCGACGGCACCGCTTTTGCCTGCTGCCAAAGCGGCCATGGTGTCCGCGCTCGACTGCGTCGGCAATCCGTCGTCGGTGCACGCCGAAGGGCGCAAGGCGCGCGGCGTGGTCGAGGCGGCACGCGAGCAGGTTGCCGCTCTCGTCGGCGCCAAGCCATCCGAGGTCGTGTTCACCAGCGGCGCATCCGAGGCCAACGCCTGGGTCATGGCCCAGCCTTGGGACACGATAGTCACGAGCCGCATTGAGCATGACTCGGTTCAGGCTCCGGCCCGTGCGAAGGGTTGCCAGGTGATCGACATTCCCGTGAGCGCCGACGGCACGATTGCAGCCGAGAGGATCGCGGAAATTCTCGGGCGTACGGCCGCCAAAAACGTGCTTCTTGCGATCCAGCTTGCCAATAATGAAACCGGCGTCGTGCAGAATGTCGCTTCTATCGTGCAGCTCGCACGCGAGCACGGTGTGCTTGTGCATACCGATGCCGTGCAGGCGGCTGGCCGCATCGCGGTCGACTTTGAGACGCTTGGCGCCGTTACGATGAGCCTTTCCGCGCACAAGTTGGGCGGGCCCAAGGGCGTGGGCGCGCTGATCGTTCGCGACCGGTTCGACCTTGTTCCTCTCATTCGTGGCGGAGGCCAGGAGCGTCGCAGGCGTGCAGGCACAGAGAACGTAGCGGCAATCGCGGGCTTTGGTGCCGCCGCGGCCGAGGCCGCGAATGCGATCGAACGGGCTTCTGCGACCGCGGCACTTCGCGACCGCTTGGAGGCCGCCGTTCGCGAAACGACGCCCAAGGCGGTCGTCATTGGATCGGACGCGCTTCGCCTCGCCAACACGTCGTGCTTTGCGCTGCCCGGTAAACATTCTGAGACGCTAGTCATCCGGCTTGATATGGCCGGCATTGCGGTGAGCGCGGGCGCGGCCTGCTCGTCGGGCAAAGTTGGAACGAGCCATGTTCTGGAGGCGATGGGTCTGCCGCGCGAGGTCGCGGCCTCCGCCATCCGCGTAAGCCTGGGTCCGGACACGCGCGCGGCCGATGTGGATCGCTTCATCGCCGCCTGGAAGGACATCGCGGGTACCGCCGAACTCGCCGCCTAAGCGGCAGAATTTGAATTTTCGTCGCCTCGGGCGGCGATAGTTGGAGAGACGAGGAATGGCAGCGGTTCAGGAGACGATCGATCAGGTCAAGAAGATCGATGTCGACCAGTACAAGTACGGTTTCGAGACCAAGATTGAGAGCATCAAGGCACCCAAGGGCCTCGATGAATCGACCGTGCGCTTTATTTCGGCCAAGAAGGGCGAGCCCGAATGGCTGCTCAACTGGCGGCTCGAAGCCTTTCAGCGTTGGAAGGCGATGACCGAGCCGAATTGGGCCAAGCTGCGCTATTCGAAGATCGACTTCCAGGACCTCTACTACTACGCAGCCCCTAAATCGACCGAGGGGCCGCGCAACCTGTCCGATGTCGATCCCGAGTTGCTTAAGACCTATGAAAAGCTGGGTATTCCACTGCGCGAGCAGGAACTCCTGGCCGGCGTCAAGTCCTCGCGCGTCGCCGTCGATGCGGTGTTCGACAGTGTCAGTGTCGTCACGACCTTCAAGGACGAGTTGAAAAAGGCGGGCGTGATCTTCTGTTCGATCTCGGAAGCCGTCCGCGAATATCCCGAACTCGTACAAAAGTACCTTGGCTCCGTTGTTCCCCAGTCGGACAACTTCTATGCGGCGCTGAACTCGGCCGTCTTCTCCGATGGGTCCTTTGTCTACGTGCCGGAAGGCGTGCGTTGCCCGATGGAGCTGTCCACCTATTTCCGCATCAACGAGAAGGATACGGGACAGTTCGAGCGTACGCTCATCATCGCGGATCGCGGCGCTTACGTATCGTACCTGGAAGGCTGCACCGCGCCGATGCGCGACGAGAACCAGTTGCACGCAGCCGTCGTCGAACTCGTCGCGCTCGATGACGCGGAAATCAAGTATTCAACGGTCCAGAACTGGTATCCGGGTGATGCTGAGGGCAAGGGCGGAATCTACAACTTCGTGACCAAGCGCGGCGACTGTCGCGGCCACCATTCAAAGATTTCGTGGACCCAGGTCGAAACGGGTTCGGCGATCACTTGGAAGTACCCAAGCTGCATCCTGCGCGGCGATCATTCGCGCGGCGAATTCTATTCGATCGCCGTTTCGAACGGCTATCAGCAGGTCGATAGCGGAACCAAAATGATCCACCTCGGCAAGAACTCTTCGAGCCGCATCATTTCGAAGGGCATTGCGGCCGGGTATTCGCAGAATACCTATCGCGGCCTGGTGTCGGCCCATCGCAAGGCGACGGGCGTGCGCAACTTCACCAACTGCGACTCCCTGCTGATCGGCGACAAGTGCGGCGCGCATACCGTGCCGTACATCGAAGCGAAGAATTCCAGCGCCCACTTCGAACACGAAGCCACGACATCGAAAATTTCCGACGACATGCTGTTCTACTGCATGCAGCGCGGGCTTTCGCAGGAAGAGGCGGTGGCGCTCGTCGTCAACGGCTTCGTGCGCGACGTGCTGCAGCAACTGCCCATGGAGTTCATGGCGGAAACGCAGAAGCTGATCGGCATTTCGCTTGAAGGAAGCGTTGGCTGATATGAACGAGTACTGGTTCAAACCGAAGACGGACGGCTACGGAGCGACGCCCTCCAATTGGAAGGGTTGGGCGTTCACAGTGCTTTTCGCGGCGGCGCTCTCCGGATTTGTCGCCTGGTTCCTGCGCGCGCGAAGCGGGCTTCAGACCACGGCTGACTTTGCAATTTGGCTTGGCGGAATAACGGCGATCACATTGCCCTTCATCTGGGTTTGTTGGCTCAAAACCGATGGAGCGTGGCGCTGGCAATGGGGAAACAAAGACGATGCTTGAGATCAAGAACCTTCACGTAAAGCTTGCTGATGAGGATCGGGTGATCCTGAAAGGGCTTTCGCTCAAGGTGCCGAAGGGCGAAGTGCACGCCATCATGGGACCGAACGGCTCCGGCAAATCGACGCTTGCCTACGTCCTCGCCGGTCGCGACGGCTACGAAGTGACGGAAGGCGACATTCACTGGAACGGCGAATCCATTTTGGAGATGCCGCCGGATGAACGCGCCGCCAAAGGCGTGTTCCTCGCCTTCCAGTATCCGATGGAGATCCCTGGAGTCGCCGGCCTGACATTCCTACGCACGGCAACGAATGCGCTACGCAAGAAGCGCGGTGAGCCGGAACTCACGACACCCGCATTCATGAAGCTTGTGAAAGAGAAGGGCGATAAGCTTAACATCGACATCGAGATGCTGAAGCGCCCCGTGAACGTCGGTTTCTCGGGCGGCGAGAAGAAGCGCTCCGAAATCCTGCAGATGGCGCTATTGGAGCCGACGCTGTGCGTGCTCGACGAGACCGACTCCGGGCTCGATATCGACGCGCTGCGTATCGTGTCCGACGGCGTCAACGCGCTGCGCTCCAAGGATCGCGCGTTCCTCGTCATTACCCACTATCAGCGCCTTCTGAACCACATCGTGCCGGACAAAGTGCACGTGCTGGCCGACGGCAAAATCCAGAAGTCGGGCGGCAAGGAACTGGCGCTCGAACTCGAGAAGGCGGGCTACGCAGGTTTCACGGGAAAGGCCGCGTAGATGAATGTCGCGGTCATGAAGACGAAATCGGAACAGACGCTCTCGCTGCAAGCGGCCGAGCGCATTCCCACGCTGCCGGGTGACAAGGATGTGCGCAGGGCGCGCGAGGCCGCGCTCGCCGTGTTCGAGGCCGCAGGCTTGCCGCATCGGCGCATCGAAGAGTGGAAGTACACCGACCTCCGCGCGCTGCTGAAAGACGCCGCGTCGGTAACCCCGCAAAGATCCAGTGACGTCGATAGCAAGCTGTTCGATCTCACGGGCACGAAGGCCGCCACGTATGTCTTCGTCGACGGCCGGCTGATAACGAAGCCCAAGGACCACACCATTGCAGGTGTTACTGTCGCAAGCTTTTCGGACGAAGTTTCCAAGAACCCGGCACTGCTCGCGATCGAGCTTCCGGAAACCGTCGACGCGGGCGCTCGCAGCGTCATTGCGCTCAATTCCGCGCTGGCGTCCGATGGTGCCGTCATAACTATTGCAGCCGGCGCAGCGCCCGAACGGCCGATTCACCTAGTATTCATTGCCAGCGGTGCCGTGGCCGTGCGCAACGTCATTGTCGCCGGCGCTGACTCGGAATCGACCGTCGTCGAAACACACGTTTCGCCGACCGGGGCCGCACGTCAGGAAAATGCGGTGTCGGACGTCACGCTCGCGCGCGGCGCGACGCTTCATCATGTCGTGCGCACCGAAGCGCACGAAGGCTCCGCCGCGCTGGCGCAATACCTGGTGCGCGTGTGCGCGGGCGCCCACTACAAGCCGTTTCAATTGACGAGCGGCGGTGGCCTCTCCCGCCAGCAGCTCACCCTGACGTTCGCAGAGCAGCATGCGAGCTTAGATTTCTCGGCTGTCGCGCTGGCGCGCGGAGCGGGCCACGTCGATACGACACTCGTCGTGGATCACGCCGTGCCGCACTGTACCAGCCGCGAACTGTTCAAGACGGTGCTCGATGACCGCGCCCGCGGTATCTTCCAGGGCAAGGTCATTGTCGCGCCGAATGCCCAGAAGACGGACGGCAAGCAGATGGCGCAGGCGCTGATGCTTTCGCCCGATGCCGAATTCGATTCCAAGCCGGAGCTGGAAATCTATGCCGATGACGTGGTCTGCGGCCATGGCACGACGTCCGCCGAGCTGGATCCGGATCTACTCTTCTATTGCGAATCGCGCGGCATCCCCGAGGTTGAAGCGCGTGCGCTGTTGATCGAGTCGTTTGTCGGCGAAGCCGTCGAGAAGATAGAGAACGAAGCGCTGCGGGACGCGTTGATGTCGTACGCCACGGCTTGGCTGCGGTCGGCAGCCTGAGGGCAATGCGAGGTTTGGAATGGGAAGCGAAGTCCGTATGCCTCAGTCGGCAGCAGCGCGTGGTGCACCGGCGGTCCCGCTGACGGGTGCTCCGTATGACGTTGAGCGCATCCGGGCCGACTTCCCGATCCTGTTCCGCGAGGTCCACGGCAAGCCGCTCGTCTACCTCGACAACGGCGCGTCTGCGCAGAAGCCGCGCTCGGTTCTAGAGGTTATGGACCACGCCTATCGCTTCGAATACGCCAACGTCCACCGCGGGCTCCATCACCTTTCGAACGTTGCGACCGAGGCTTACGAGGCGGCGCGCGAAACGACACGGCGGTTTTTGAATGCCGGCCACTCCGACGAGATCATCTTCACGCGCAGCGCGACAAGCGCCATCAACCTCGTCGCAAAGGGGTTTGGCGAAACGGAGATCGGCGAGGGCGACGAGATCCTGCTCACCATCATGGAGCACCACGCCAACATTGTTCCCTGGCACTTCTTGCGTGAGCGAAAGGGTGCGGTGCTGACCTGGGCGCCGATGACCGACTCGGGCGAGTTGATGCTCGACCGGCTCGACAAGCTGATCGGCAAGCGCACGAAGCTCGTGACCGTCACGCATATGTCGAACGTTCTCGGCACCATCAATCCGGTAAAGGAGATCGTGCGGCTGGCCCACGCCAAGGGCGTGCCCGTTCTCCTCGATGGTAGTCAGGCAGCGGTCCACATGCCGGTCGACGTGCGCGACATCGACTGCGATTTCTACGTCTTTACCGGACACAAGACCTACGGTCCCACGGGCATCGGCGTGCTCTATGCAAAGCGCCGTTTCCTGGAATCCATGCCGCCCTACGAAGGCGGTGGCGACATGATCGAGAGCGTGTCGCTTGACCGCGTGACCTACAACAAACCGCCGCACAAGTTCGAGGCCGGTACGCCCGCGATAGTCGAAGCGATCGGCCTCGGCGCCGCACTCAATTACATGATGCAGCTCGGGCGCGAAAAAATCGCCCGATATGAGGGCGAAGTCGGGGGCTACGCGGCGGCTCGCCTCGCCGAACTGCCGTGGCTGAAACTCTACGGTACCGCACCCGGAAAGGGCGCGATTTTTTCTTTCGCAGTCGACGGCCTGCACCCGCATGACGTTGCCACAATTATTGACCGCTCGGGCGTGGCGGTCCGCGCCGGCCACCACTGTGCCCAGCCCCTGATGGACCGCCTTGGCGTCACCGCAACCTGCAGGGCCTCATTTGCGTTGTACAACACCAAGTCCGAGGTCGACGCCCTGATTGCGGCACTGACCAAGGCGCACGATCTTTTTGCTTGAGGAGTTTGGTCGTGGAGAACAAGCGTATTGAAGAGCGAGAGGCCATCAGGGGCGCGGTCGAAGCGCTCGACGCGCCCGAAAGCGCCGATCCCGCGACCGCATTGATCGGCAATCCCGCGTCCACGCCGTTGCCGCCCGAGGAAATTGAACGGTTGACAGCCGATATCACGGCCGCCCTGAAGACGGTGTACGACCCCGAGATTCCGGCGGACATTTACGAACTCGGCCTCATCTACAAGGTCGAAATTGATGATGACCGCCACGTGATCGTCGATATGACGCTCACCGCGCCGGGCTGCCCTGTTGCCGGCGAGATGCCGGTGTGGGTCGAAAACGCAGTCAGTGCGGTGCCGGGTATCGCATCCGTCAAGGTCAACCTGACATTCGACCCGCCTTGGGATCAGAGCCGCATGTCGGACGAGGCCAAGCTCGCCATCGGTATATTCTGACGCGGCCTCGATTTTTCGACCCCGATGCCCATATAATGGCTGACTGAATCGAAGGAAGTGTCTCCCATGCCCTCTCTACGCATGATGCCCAAGGTTATGAGCCTGACCGACGCCGCCGCTGCGCGCGTCGCGGCCCTGATGGCACAAAAGCCCGGCGTAAAGGGACTGCGCATCGGCGTGAAAAAGGGCGGCTGCGCCGGCATGGAATACACGATGTCCTGGGCCGATGAGATCGGCAAGTTCGACGAGGTGGTCGAGGACAAGGGCGCGGTCGTGCTGATCGAGCCGACCGCGGTTATGTACCTCCTCGGCACCGAAATGGATTTTCAGACAGACAAGCTGTCGTCCCAGTTCGTGTTCAACAATCCGAACCAGAAGAGCGCCTGCGGTTGCGGTGAGAGCGTAACGCTGGAGCCCGCGACGCCGCAGGGGCTCGCGCCGGTCTAGTAGTATGGTGCCGGACTGGACGCGCGCCGTTCTCGACTTCTGGTTCGATGAAGTCGGTAAGGACCGCTGGTTCAATGGTGACCGTGGTATCGACGCGTCGATACGCGAGAGATTTCTTCCGGTATTCGAAACGGCCTCAATAAGGCTGCCGGCAGATGCGTTGACGCGCTCGGATGCCGCCCTAGCGGCTGTTGTGCTGCTCGACCAATTTCCGCGAAACATGTTCCGCGCGACGCCTCGGGCCTTTGCCACGGATCTCCAGGCACGCGCGGTTGCGGCAAATGCCGTTGACCAAGGCTTGGACAGAGACCTTACACAGGACCAACGCTGCTTCCTCTACCTTCCCTTCGAGCACAGCGAGAGCCTATATGACCAAGACCGCTCGGTCGAACTTTTCGAGGCGCTGGGCAATGCCGAATACACGCGTTACGCCCGCGCACATCGCGATGTCATCGCGCGCTTTGGCCGTTTCCCGCATCGCAATGCAATTCTTGCACGCCAATCGACACCGGACGAGGTGAAGTATCTCGCCGAGCCCGGCAGCGGTTTCTGAGCAACGCCAAATAAAGCACCATGGCAACGAACGACGCGATGCTGGGACTTCTTCGCGACCTGCTCGCGCCGGTCGGTCACGTCGTCATCAAGCGCATGTTTGGCGGGGCAGGCATATACGCTGACGGCGTCATCTTTGCGCTGATTTTGGACGACGTGATCTACCTGAAGGCCGACGCCCTGTCCGAACCGCGCTTCGTCGCCGAAAACCTGCCCCGTTTCACCTACGAGGGGAAATCCGGCCTCGTCGCATTGCCCTATTGGCGCGCGCCGGAGCGCCTCTTCGACGACCCCGACGAGATGGTGGAATGGGCGCGCGAGGCGATTGCGGCCTCACGCCGGACGACGGCAGCAACGCGCGGGAACGCGAAGCCCACGAAACGTCGTCGCCGCTCGACTTAACCGCGACCAGGTTGCTTGAGGGGCCGCGGCGGTTTGCGCATGAATGCCGGGATATTCTCGGCGAAGCCAACGCGCTCGCCCTGACGCGGCTGTGACGGCGCTTTCGCGGCGGGTGCCTTGGGTTGCTTTTCGCCAGGCTTGGCTGGTGGTGTATCCGTCCAAGCGTCGCGCTTGCGCTGCTGAGACGGCTGCTCGCCTCGCGCGACGGGCGGGGCGGACTTGGTGGGCTTGTCCTGATCTTGCTGCATCGGCGGTTTCTCGCGCCTTGGTGGCTGTTCGTCGCGAAGTGGCCTGTTGGTCCGCACCTCACCCTCGCGCTGATCCGGACGTGGCGGCCGTGCGTCCTGTGCCCGCCGTTCTCCGCCCCGGTGTTCGTTCGAGCCGCGTCCGCCACGTCCCCGACGTCGCTTGCCGTCGCTAAAGTCTTGATCTGCCGGAGCGTCGCCAAGCCAAACGGCCTTCTCGCCCGTGATCTTTTCAATGTCCTTCAGAAACTTGAGATCCTCCGGACCAACGAGCGATGCCGAGTGACCCTCGCGACCGGCGCGGCCGGTTCGCCCGATGCGGTGAACGTAATCGTCGGGAGCCCAGGGCAGGTCGAAATTGAAAACGTGGCTGACGTCCGGAATATCGAGCCCGCGCGCCGCCACGTCCGACGCCGCAAGCAGCATGATTTCGCCGTTTCGGAATTTGTCCAGCGTCTCCATGCGGCTCTTCTGGTCCATATCGCCGTGAAGCGCGCCCGCATTGAACCCATGCTTGGAAAGCGACTTGTGCAGCACGGCCACGTCGCGCTTCCGGTTACAGAAGATGATCGCGTTCTTGACGTTGCCCGTGCGGATCAATTCGCGCAGAACTTCGCGCTTGGCCCAATCCTCTCCGTTCGAACAGAAGCGGAAGCGCTGGGTGATCGTCTTGGCGGTCGTCGCCGGCTTTGCGACTTCGATCCGCACCGGATCTTTGAGGAATTGGCTCACAAGGCGCGTGATCTCCGGCGGCATGGTGGCGGAGAAAAACAAGGTCTGCCGGCGCGGCGGCAAAAGTCGGCAAATCTTTTCGATGTCCGGAATGAAGCCCATGTCGAGCATGCGGTCGGCTTCATCGATGACGAGGATTTCGACGCCCATCAGCATCAAGCGCCCGCGTTGGAAGTGGTCGAGCAGACGGCCCGGCGTCGCGATCAGAACGTCAACACCGCGGTCGAGCTTTTTGACCTGGTCGTCCATCGATACGCCGCCGATCAGCAGCGCTACCGTCAGTTTGTGATTGCTTCCATACTTCTCGAAGCTCTGCGCCACCTGGGCCGCGAGTTCGCGCGTCGGTGCAAGGATAAGCGATCGCGGCATTCGGGCCCGTGCGCGCCCGGTCTCCAGCCGCGTGATCATCGGCAGCACGAACGACGCCGTCTTTCCCGTTCCGGTCTGGGCGATGCCGAGCACATCGCGGCCGGTCACGGCGATCGGGATTGCGGTAGCCTGAATGGGGGTGGGGTTGGTGTATCCTGCGGCTTCAATAGCCGCCTGAACCTTGGGCGAAAGCCCGAGGTCAGCGAACGTCTTGGGTTCCAAAAGATGTCGTCTCCATCTGCGTCACGAGTTCATGTCCCGGCGCGGATTGCACCAGGAGCAGCGAACGAGAGCGCAGGGGGACACGTGCCGAAAAGGACCAAAGCGAAATGGCGAGATGGATGAAAGGCTTAAATAAAGCTCAAATCAAACCCCTGCGCTCCGGCACGTCAGCGTGCTCGCACGAAACCGGTCCATTTGGCAAGGAGAACCATGCCGCAGCCTGCAGTTCGGCCGAAACGGCGGTGGGGAAGGCTGTCACATTACAACTGGAAGGCGGCGTCCTGGACGCCGCCCCAGACTTGATGCGTACCCGCCGACGTCATTCGTCTAGCAGCCATTTTCCGACCCAGCCGCCAATCACCCCGCCCAGGATGGGCGCCACCCAGAACAACCAAACCTGGCTCAAAGCCTCGCCGCCGGCGTAGACGGCTGGTGCGAAGCTGCGTGCTGGGTTTACGGACGTATTTGAGATCGGAATCGACATAAGGTGAATCGCAGTCAGCGTCAGGCCGATTGCCAAAGGCGCAAGCAGACTTGGCCCGCCGGTCCTTGTCACGCCGACGATCACAAGGAGGAAGAACGCCGTCAGCACCGTCTCGATGATGAAGACTTGAGACATGCTTGCCTTCAGGATCGAAAGGTCACCCCAGCCATTGGCGGCATAAGTCGCACCCGTATGTCCGATGAGTGCGAAAACGCCCGCGGCGGCGAAAGCTCCGAACACTTGAGCAACGATATAGGGAAGGGCCTTGCCGGCGTCGAAACGTCCGGCCGCGACAAGCCCGAGCGTAACAGCTGGATTGTAGTGACCGCCGGATACGTGCCCAATGGCGTAGGCCGTCACCATCACCGTCGTTCCGATAGACAGCGCGACGCCAAGGATCCCGGCAGGGCCGGCAGGAGAGCCAAACGAGTAGAACGCCGCGCCGAGAACCGACGAAACGAGAAGAAAAGTTCCGATGGCCTCTGCGACCAGTGCTTTCGTCATTGCGGGTCGTGTGGTTGCCATGTGCGATGTCCCTTAATGGTCGGACGCTCACTGTGATTAGCTTTGTGGCTCGCACGATCGACTTCGAACGTTCGAATCGCGCCTCACGAGGGCAACCTATTCTCAATACTCTATCGTCGCGAGCGGCCAGGACGGATAAACGTTTTGCTATTCTAGCGAAACTGAGGGTCGCGAGGCTGAATGCTGCGGCGCGCAAGTGGCCACCGTGGTCACCTCCCGCGCACGCTCGACCATGTTATGCTCATGACGCTGCTCATGAAGATATGAACTGAACTTTGGCCATTAGGAGATCCGCCCATGCAGTATGCCGTCGGCCTCCGATGCGGAGACAGGTCGGGCCACGTCGTGGTCGATGCGGAAGACGCCCTGATCGCGGCGCTGAAAGTCAAGCAGCAGCAACCATCTGCCAAAATCACCTACGTCCGCCGCCAGAACAAACGCGGCGACGCGCGCCATCCCGACTCTCGGACCGTGTAATTTGGCAGACGCGATCTAGGGCTTCGCCGCCTTGACGTAAGCGGGGTAAAGGACGCCGAGCACCTCCTTGGCGGCATCGTCCGCTTTCGGACCGCCAATGTTCGTCATGACCGCGATGGCGGCGTCGTTGTCGACGTCGATAACGATCGTCGCAAAATTGAAGCTGTTGGAGCCGTTGTGCGACAGCATCGGCTTGCCGGCCCAAGAGAATTGCACGGTCCCCCAGCCATACCCGTAACCGCCCGAATCCGGCGTGCCCGGTGGCGGGTTGGCGATCTTCATCGTGACATGCTGCTGGTGCAGCAGCTTCAGCGTCTCAGGCTTGATAAGAGCGGGGCCGCGCTTGCCTTCGGCCGCGTTCCAGGAGGCCCATTTGACGAAATCGCTAACATTCATATGCGCGATGCCCGCAGGCCCGATGACGACCGGGGCGTCGGCTGCCGGTCCCCACGGGCGTGCCACAATCGCGCCGCTGTCCGTCACTTCATGGCCGATCGCCGCGTCGATTTTGCCGAACGTCGCTTGCGGGCCGATGCCAGCGGACTTGAGCTCGAGCGGTTCGTAGATCCGCTTGAACATCAGGCTGTCCCAGGGTTCTCCCGCGGCCTCCTCGATCATGGCGCCTACGATCGTATAGCCAAGGTTCGAGTAAGCGAACGGGTGCGGATCGTTGTTCTCGGGTTCGTGCTTGGTTCCCCAATCCGAGATGAGCTTACGGCGGAACTCAGTAAGCGGCACGTCGTAGATGCCACCGCTGAAATAAAGCGCGCCGATCTCATCATTGTCGGAGGGAATGCCGCTCGTGTGAGACAGAAGTTGATTGAGCGGGATCGCCGCGAACTTCGGCTTCAAACCAGATATCTTGGGACCAAGAACCTCGCCGATTGTCGAGGTCCATTGGAGTTTTCCTTCCTCGACCATAATGCCGGCCAGCGTCGCCGTCAGCGCCTTGGTGTCCGAACCCAAGTGAAAGCGATCATCGATGGTGGCCTTGATGTCGGTACCGAGCATGCGCACGCCGGCAACACCACGTGCGACGATCGTATCCTTTACGATGACGGCCGCGACCAGAGCCGGCAGTCCATGCTTCTGTCTTATAGGTTCAAGTTTTTCATCTAAACGATCTTCGGCCCAAGCAGCCGGAGCGAACGCGCATACCGTCAATGCAAAGCCAAAAAACAATCCACGCATACGGAAACTCCCTAAAGAACATCCGCAGCGATCTTACTGGCTTTTCCGAAACTCGCGATGGCCGTTTGCTCGTGCAGAGCAGGTTGCCTGATCCCGCCCCAGGGAACAGCCCAGCTAAATATCCAAATCCTTCGCGAACGCGGCACGCTCCTGGATGAACCGGAAACGCGCCTCGGGCTTTGAGCCCATCAGAGCGTTGACCGTTTCAGCAAGCGTGCTCTTGTCGCCCTCGCCCACCTCAACCTTGAGCAGCGTGCGTACGCGTTTGTCCATGGTGGTCGATTTCAATTGCTCCGCGTTCATTTCGCCGAGGCCCTTGAAGCGGTTGACCTCGACTTTCGCGTTGGCCGGAAACTCGCGCTTAATGAGTTCGTCCCGGTGCTTGTCGTCGCGTGCATAGACCGACTTGGCGCCGTGCTTCAGCTTGTAGAGCGGCGGCACCGCCAGAAAAAGATGCCCGTTCTCAATCAGCTCCGGCATTTCCTGAAAGAAGAACGTAATTAGCAGCGAGGCGATATGGGCGCCGTCCACGTCCGCGTCAGTCATGATGATCACACGCTCGTAGCGGAGATCCTCATCGCGGTACTTGGTCCCGGTGCCGACACCGAGCGCTTGGATCAGATCCGATAGTAGCTGGTTCTGAGACAGCTTTGCGCTCGATGCGTTGGCGACGTTCAAAATCTTACCGCGCAGCGGCAGGATCGCTTGCGTTTCGCGATGACGCGCACTCTTCGCCGAGCCGCCGGCCGAGTCACCCTCGACGATGAAAATCTCTGTCCCCGCCGCCTGCTGGATCGAGCAGTCTGCCAGTTTGCCCGGTAGCCGCAACTTGCGTGTCGCCGACTGCCGGCCAACTTCTTTTTCGCGCCGCCGCTTCAGCCGATCTTCCGACTGGTCGACGCACCATTCGAGCAGCCGTGTCGCTTGTTGCGGGCTATCGGCAAGCCAGTGGTCAAACGCATCGCGTACGGCGGTCTCGACGATCTTTGTCGCCTCCACGGTTGCAAGCTTGTCCTTGGTCTGGCCTTGGAACTCGGGCTCGCGAATGAAGACCGACAGCATGGACGCCGCCGTGCCCATGACGTCTTCGGAGGTGATCTGCGGCGCTTTACGATTTCCGACCAGTTCGCCGTAGGCGCGCAGTCCCTTGTAAAGCGCTTGACGCAGGCCGTTTTCGTGCGTTCCGCCTTCGGGAGTTGGAACGGTGTTGCAGTAGGATGACGAAAAGCCGTCTTCGTCGGCAACCCAGGCGACCGCCCATTCCACCGACCCATGCCCTGCGCTTTTTTCAACGCGACCGGCGAAAATGTCTTTCGTGACCCGTGTCTGCCCTTCGATCGTGCTGGTCAGGTATTCGCTCAACCCGCCCGGAAAATGAAATACGGCGGATGCTGGCGTTTCGTCAGCGATGAGCGAAGGCGCGCACGTCCAGCGAATTTCGACACCGCCGAACAAGTACGCCTTCGAACGCGCCATCTTCATAATACGCGCAGGTTTGAATGCCGCGCCTTTGCCGAAGATTTTCTCATCCGGCTTGAAGCGCACTCTCGTGCCGCGCCGGTTCATGATCTGGCCGAGCTTTTCGAGCTTGGTCTGCGCTTCCCCGCGCGAGAACACCATGCGGTAGAGTTGTTGGTCGCGGGCCACCTGCACTTCCAGCGTCTCTGACAGCGCATTGACGACGGACACGCCCACGCCATGCAAGCCGCCCGACGTTTTGTAAGCCTTGCTGTCGAACTTGCCGCCGGCGTGCAGGACGGTCATGACAACTTCGAGCGCGCTCTTGTTTTTGTATTTGGGATGCGGGCCAACCGGGATGCCGCGACCGTTGTCGGTCACGGCCAAAAAACCGTCCTCCGACAGTTCGACCTCGATCCACGTGGCGTGCCCCGCCACTGCCTCGTCCATGGAGTTGTCGATCACCTCGGCGAAGAGGTGATGCATGGCCTTCTCGTCGGTGCCGCCGATGTACATGCCGGGGCGCCGCCGCACCGGCTCCAGGCCCTCTAGAACCTCAATGTGGTGTTCAGCATAGCCGTCAGATTCGGCGGGCCGTCTCGCCCGCGACGATTTATCGGTCATCTCGCTCTCGAAGTCGGAAAACAGGTCGGTCTGCGATCTGGCCATGCGGTCTCGCTTCGGTGTCGGTGCGCGGGGCTTCGCTAAGCTCGTACGCGGCACGCGACTGAACGGCGAGGCCGCGCAGGCGAATCTGCAGGCTTCTATTATAGGCCAGCCAGGGGGCGGTCTACACACCCAGAATTGCGCTTGCAGCGCGGCCGCCTGGACGCGCCGATTCGCGGCCACCATCGCGGCCACCATCGCGACCGCAATCGCGGATGTCGCCGCCTGAACGCCCATGCAGTTGCGTCCCGGCGACCAACCGCCGCAAGCCAGTCAACCATGTCCGCATTCCGCCGTGGGTTAACCGCGAGCGTTCGACTATTTTACATTGAACACGCTGAATTAACGAAGGTTTTGCGGACGCCTTCGGTATTCGGCGCATGCGCGATTGCAAGTCGCGGATTCGTGGCGGCTTTGCCGCGAACCGTGCCCCTGGGCTGCGCAGCTCAATTGCTGGAGACGAGGAATGCCGCTGCTCTTTTCCCGAAGGGCGAACCGCGCGACTGCCAAGGACGACGGCGCCGGTCAGACGGCGGACCTGTCAGAGCGCATGGCGCAAGCACTACGTATGGGCTCTGTCAGGCTTGGGGAGACGCCCGCCGCCAACGACGCGCAGGAGGAGCTCGCGGGCGAGAACCTTGTGCTCGATTTTGAGCAATCCGATGAAGCACATGACGATGCGGAAGCTGCGCGCGAGCCCACAACCAAGTCAAACGAGCCGGAAGAGCATCCCGCTGACACAGAAATCCTTCCGCGCTTTCTGTCTGTCACTGACCAGGCGCACGGGGCGGATGTCATTCGGCGGCTTGCCGATAGTATTCGCGACAAGTTCGAACTTGCGCGTGATCGGATCGCGTCGTGGGACTTGGACACCCTCGACACGCGCGCTCTTGCGCTGTCGGCGATCGCGGCCTTCGTCTCGGTCCTGGCATTCGGCGGAATTCTGGCGAGCCTTGATCAGAAGCAGCCGCGCGCTTCGATCGACTTAAAAACCGGAAAACTTCCCGCTCCCTTGAGCAAGTCTGGCGCGCACTCGGAGGCTGCTGAAGCCGACTGCGCAAACCCGCCCTGCGCGGAAACGAACGTCACGATTGCGCCACTGAGAGATTCCTCGCCTGAGTTCCGCTTCGCATTCGCTGATCGCCTGCCTGCCGTTTATCTGAGTGCCGCGATGACAACATCGCTGCAAATCGCTGTTCAGCCGGCCCCGCCTGAAACACCTGCCAATAACGTCGGTCTATTCCGTATCCGCAATTTGCCGCCTGACGCGAAATTATCCGCCGGCACCAAAGTCGGGTCTGGAGAGTGGGAAATTTCGGGCAGCGACGTGAACAATCTCATTGTGACGCTGCCGCGCCGGGCGCTCGCGCCCGTGAACGCCGAGATCGCTCTCATGCGCCCCGACGGCACTCAGGCTGGACAAGTCGCCGTCGCCATCGAACAGAGCGCCGCACACGCCGATGCAACGCCCGAAGCGACATCGCCCAGGAAGCGTAACCAGCGTAGTAAGACCAAGCCGAAACAACTTGCCGCGGCACCCGCGCCAAATCCTCCGCTCGAGCCCGAACCGGGGGCACCGGAGGAAGCCGCCGACGCGCCTCCCTTCCCGATTTTTCAGGCCCTGGCGCCCGCACCGCCGTCCGAGCCGGTGCCTGGTTTGTTCAACGGAACATTCCTGTTCCTGCCGGGCCCCATGGGGCTTGGCGTACAGCCCGAAGCCGAAACGACGGCGGGCACCGACACGCTCATCAATCTTGGCGTGATGCCGCGTTAAGCGTTGCGACACACGTGCGAGCTTAGGCGGCAACGTTGTCGATCAGCCGCGTCTTGCCCAGCCACGCGGCGACAAGCACGCGTCGCGCACCCTGCCCACCGGTCTCGACAGGCGCGAGCGTTTCGGCGTCGCGCACCTCGACGTAGTCGACCTTGCCGAACCCGGCGGCGAGCAGGCTGCGTTTGGCTGCCGCGACACGAGCGGCGATATCCGCCCCCGCGCGCACGTCCTCTGCAAGCGCTGCGATCGTGGCATGGAGCTTTGGCGCGATCTGCCGTTCCTCGCTCGTGAGATACGCGTTGCGTGACGACATGGCGAGGCCGTCCGGCTCCCGTTTGGTCGGCGCGCCGATGAGCTTCAACGGAAGATTGAGATCGCGCACCATCTGGTTCAGCACGCAAAGCTGCTGATAGTCCTTTTGCCCGAAGACGGCGATGTCGGGCGTTACCTGTGAGAAAAGCTTGCAGCACACGGTTGCCACGCCGCCAAAATGCTGCGGCCGGAATGCGCCTTCGAGATCCCGCGCGGCCGACCCGGGCTGGACTGCGGTCGAAAACCCGTCCGGATACATTTCCGCGACACTCGGCGCCCAGACGAGATCGGCGCCGACGGCCGCGAGTTTGGCGACGTCGCCGGCCTCGTCCCGCGGATAGCGTGCCAAGTCCTCATGGGGCGCGAACTGCGATGGATTGACGAAAATCGAAACGACGACGCGATCCGCCTTTTTTCGCGCCAGGCGCACGAGCGAAAGGTGTCCGTCGTGAAGTGCGCCCATCGTCGGCACCAGAGCGATTGATCGCTTCTTGTACCGCCATTTCGCCGTCTCTTTACGCAGTGCCTTGAGGCTGCGGACAATATTGACCTTTTTGCTCACGGCGGAACGGACCTGCGGTTGTTGCTGCGGCCGAGAGGTGCCGACTTTCCGGACCGTGCGTCAAGTCCGCAATAAGCGCGGAACCGCTACCCGGAATGCGACGGCACGCAGCGCGCAACCGCCGCGCCGATCTGCTACGCTTGGTCAGTATCG
>CADECN010000020.1:0-17895 GCA_902825785.1 uncultured Hyphomicrobium sp.
TTGAGATCGAGAGACGGGGCTAAATCGAGCGGCGCCTGCTCCGTTGGCTGCGGCTCCGCCGATTTGATCTCACTCGACGACGACATGAGCACTTCCACGCTCGTGATTTCGCCGTCTTTCACTTCGAACTTTTTCTTGAAGAGCTGACCGGCAGATGCGGCAACGACCGTGTAACTGCCGGGTGCCAGAAGGTGGGCCGGCAAAGCGCCAACGCTTTCTTTTACGACCTCACCGCTGTCGGTCTGGATGATCCAGCGCGTGTTGGGCACAGCTTCGCCGCCGGAGCGCATGACCAGCTTGAAGGAAGCCTTACCGCCCGCGTGCGCAATGGCTGTTTCGGTCAACTTCCCGGCTTCGACGGTCACGTCAGTTTCCACACGCGCGTTGGCATCGCCATATGTCGACACGAGGTGATAGATACCGGCGTTGAGGCGGATGATCAGGTTCGGTTTGGCGCCTGACATCACCGCGGTGCGATTAGCGAACTGATCGCGGTCGTCGGAAAAGAGAGCGTAGGTCACAGAGCCCGGCGGCACCGGATTGCCGCCGGTGAAAGCCGAAAGTCGCAGTCCGCCGGCGTTCAATACGAACTGCTCTGTCGCGGGCGTGCCGGCCTTGACCACGATTTTTTTCGTCAGGTTGGCTCGGCCGAAGGCGGCGTTGACCGTGTATTCGCCGGGTTGCAAATTCAGTGCGGGGCTGGCTTCGCGGTTCTCCATCACTAGTCGCGACTTGCTGCCAGCGGCGCCTGCCTGGAACACGCGCCATACGATGCCCTGATCGATCTGTTGGCCGTCGGCCGTGAGGAGTGCGACGAGCCGGATGCCACCGTCCTCGTGCGATCTGCTGCCTTCCCGTTCGATGACTGTCGTGCCGCTGCGAGGTGCAGGTGTTTTCTGGACCTCGACATTGTCGTCCCAGGCGCCGGCGTCCGGTTGCTGTGCCGGCGCAACCGGCGCAAGCGCTACGAGGGCGCAGGCGACCCCGAGGGTGCGCAGCAACGCGCCATTGGTCCAACTGATGCCGTTCGTCCGGGTCATCGTAGTTCCTGTGGCCGGCGTGCGGAGGCCGGCTGCGCCGGTCTGCGCCGCTACCGTGGCCGCGCGATGACCGGCCCAGTGATGCGGCCTAGTGGCGGCCAATCTCGACCTCCAACTTATTGCCGCTCGTGAGCTCGAACACCGCTTCTTTGCTCGCATCCCGGGTCTCAAGCCGGACGGTGTAGCGTCCCGGCGCCAGCAAAGTGGTCGGCCCCTGCCCATATGCTCGCCAAACGGGAAGGCCGCTGGCGTCGTGCACCTCCCAGTAGTGGTCGCCAGGACCAGCCTCGGGCGCCTTGAATGTGACCTGAGCGGCCGCAAAATCAAGGGTCACGGCTGCGGCCTTGCCGGCGTCGAGACTGACGTCGCGGCTGGCGTGCAATTGATGCGCCGTCAGGTCCGCGTCGATGCGATAGCGCCCGGGCGGAAGGGCAACGGACATGGCGGGGCTGATCGTGCGCGCGACCTCGCTTCGATCACCATCCAAGGCCGTGACGCGGTAGACGAGCCCTTGTGCGGCGTCGACCGGGGTGCCTGCAACGGTCGCACCTGCCGTCAGTGACGCCAGGGGAAGATTGATAGCGCGCTTCACGACGTCGCCGGCACCGACTGCGATGCGCTCGCGCACTTCGCTGCGGCCGCTACGCGCGGTTACGTAGTAGGTGCCCGACGGCAACGTGAAGGCGGCGGAGGAAGCATGTGACCGCGCGACCTGGCGGCGACCGTTGGGGCTGTCGGGATCGTCTTCCGAAACGATGAAGAGCACGTCTTCGGCGCCGGACTGCGCGCCGCTAACGCCCGCCGATATCTCAAGCCGGCCGGTGCCGAGGGTGACGTCGATCGGCTTATCGGTGCCTGCGGCGACTTCAATTTTCTGCGACTGGCGTGCCGTACCGTCGGCGACGGTGAGTGTGTAGGTCGCGGGCGGCACCAGGAACTCGGCCGGCAAGGTGGGCGCTACCCACGATGCGCCGGTTCCGCCTTCGGCGGCTGCGAGCGTCACCGTCGTCGTGGGTGAAGTGGGCACGCCTTGGGCGGAATTGACCAGCACGCGGATGCGTCCGGCGTCGAGCGGCAGAACGGCGGTGACGTTTTGGCCCGCCTGGGCCTCGATGGTTTTCAACGCCACCATTTCGCCGAGGCGGCCCTCGATGTCGTAGCTGCCGGGTTCCAAGCGGGCGGCGAGTTCTGGCGCCTCGCTTTCGGCGAGCACGGTGCGATCACCGGATTTGAAAACGCGCCAGCGCACCGGCTCATTGAGCGCTGCGCCGCCTTCCCGCAGAGAGATGGACGCGCGAAGGGCCGCGGTCGTCGGAGTCGAAGCGGGCGCCGGCCCGTTGGACGATGCCCCGGCCGTTCCCGGTGCCGCGTCGGGCGCAAGCATTGCGAGGCGGCTTGCGTCTTCCAGCGCGGCGTCGAGCCCGTCCGACGTGGCGACGTCGAAGAACTTGCCACCGGTCGCCTCGGAGATGCACGCGATGCGAGGCTTGGTCTCCGCGTCGAGCGCGAGGCCTATGGTTTGGACTGCGAGGGCCGGAGACGTTTTGGCGATCTCGCTGGCGGCGGCACAGGCATCCTGCTGGCAGTTATCGGCGCCATCGCTAATGAGAAGGATGTTCGCGGGGCGGCGTTGGCCGAGCGCGGCCGCAGTTTCAGTCAGCGCCTTGACGAGTGGACCCTTACCGCGCGGGTTGAGCCTCTGCAGCTCGGCGATGGCCGCCTCGCGGTCGGGCCCAGGCGCAATGATGATCTCGGTGTCGGTGCAGTCGCCCTTGCGGCGATGGCCGAACGAGGCAAATCCGACATCCGTGCGATTTGCGCCCTGCAGGAGCGGCGTGAGCTTCTCGCGCAGGATGTCGATCTTGGACCGACGGTCCGGATCGAAGCGGCCCCACATCGAGCCGGAACCATCAACAAGCAGCACAGCGGCCGGTTGTTCGGCGTGCGCGGGCCCGGCAAGCGTCGCCGCGAGTACGGCGCCCAAAACGGTGCAGGTGGCAAGTGCGCGGCCAATGAGGCGCGACATATGGGCAATGAGGGCGCTGGAATGGCGGTGCATGGCTGTTTGATGATGTCTGCGGACCAGGGACATTGTAACAGGGCCGGGCCTCGGTTAGCGAGGCTCGATGCCAATAGCTTGCATGGATAACCGATGAGTCGCGCCTTTTTTGAGTTCCTTGCCGTTCGACGCTCCGTCAAGCCCGACAAGCTGTTGGCGCCAGGGCCAACGCCGGAGGAATTGGCCAGTATCCTCACGGTCGGCACACGGGTGCCGGACCACAAAAAGCTTGCGCCCTGGCGCTTCATCGTGTTCGAGGGCGAGGCACGTGCCCGCATGGGGGAAGTGTTCGCCGCGGCGTGCGCGGCTGAGGAAAAAATGCCGCCATCGCCCGTGCGGCTCGATATGGAGCGCGCTCGTTTCCTGCGCGCGCCGACCGTGGTCGCGGTCATCTCGTCGCCCAAGCCGCGCCCGGGGGCGCCTGAGTGGGAGCAGGTGCTTTCGGCGGGTGCCTGCTGCTACAACATTTGTCTCGCGGCCAACGCGCTTGGCTTTGGCACCTCATGGATCAGCGAGTGGATTGCCTACAGTCCGAGTGTCACGTCGGCGCTGGGCCTTGCGGCTCACGAACGCGTCGCCGGTTTTATCTACATCGGTCGGCCCGGCGAAAAACCGGACGAGCGCGATCGTCCGGCGCTGGCCGATCTAATCCGCCATTGGCCGCAGGAATAACGATCTCAAGAATAATCGTCGTTAACCTGGGATTAACCGTTGCGCGCTAGCGTTATCTGATGCGCGCCGTTCCGCCGTTGCAGCGGGCTCCCAGGGATCAGCACCGAGGGGCCGAGCAGGTGAAGCTCGGCGCAATTGAACCAAATCATGGCCTTCTCATCGGAGTTTCCCGCTTCGGTCGGAAGGCCTGTCGGTTTTTGGGGCCTCAATAGCGGAACTGCTCGGCGAGAACGCGCTCTTCCAGGCCATGCTTCTTGTCGAACATCATAAAGAGTTCGATGGCTCGAGCCTTCTCGACCTCAACCCTGACGACGTCGCGTGTCTCGGAATGGTCGGCGACCGCACTGACGGGACGCTTCTCCGCCTCCAGAACTTCGATCGTGATTTGCGCCCGGTTCGGGATCAATGCGCCCCGCCAACGTCGCGGCCGGAACGGGCTGATCGGTGTCAGCGCAAGAAGTGGCGTCTTGATCGGCAGAATGGGGCCGTGCGCGGAGAGATTGTAGGCGGTTGAGCCGGCGGGCGTTGCGACCAGCACGCCGTCGCAAATCAGTTCCGGCATGCGCTCGACGCCGTCGATCGAAATCTTGAGCTTGGCGGCCTGATAGCGCTCGCGGAAAAGCGAGACTTCGTTGATGGCGACGCCCTTGTGCGCCTTGCCCGTGGAATCAGTGGCGATCATCGACAGCGGATGGATGCGGCTGATTTCGGCGGCCGCCAGTCGTTCGCGCAAGTCATCCTCGCTGTAGTCGTTCATCAGGAAGCCGACGGACCCCCGGTTCATGCCGTAGATCGGGATCTTGTCGTTGATGAAGCGGTGGAGCGTCTGCAGCATATGGCCGTCGCCGCCGAGCGCTACGATCGCGTCGGCCTCATGCGGTTCGACTTCGCCGTAGCGATCGATAAGCGCGGCCTTGGCGGCCGCGGCATCGGGCACGTCGCTGGCGGTGAAAGCAATCCGCTCGAACTTGTTCTTGTCTTTGGCCATGGCGCTATATGCTTTGCGGGCTTGAGTGCGGATCGCGGGCGAGGAAGCTCGCCCAAGCACGATCAAACGACAAGCCCCTGGGCGGGTGTAGGTTGGAACTGCCGTGATAGCGGAGGGCGGATGGAAGGGCCACAATCAGCCGTTGTCGTCGTTTACGCGACGTTTCCCGGACGTGAGGCCGCTCTTTCCTGCGGCCGAGGCATGGTTGAGGCCGGGGTTGCCGGCTGCATCAACGTGCTCGACGGGATGACCTCGATCTACGTCTGGAATGGTGTCACTGAAACTGCGGATGAAGCCGTGCTGATCGCCAAGGTGGCGCGTGAGAGGGCGCAGGCCGCCGTCGACTACATCGTTGCCAACCACAGTTACGAGACGCCGGCCATCCTGGTGCTGCCGGTCGTCGGTGGGAGCGAAGCCTACATGCAATGGATACGCGCGGCAGCGCCCGTGGCGTAGATCGGGTCTCCGATCAGGTCGGCAATGCGGTCAGTAGATGCCGCCCAACGATTGCAGCACGTTGTAATGTATCGTGCCCGGGCGCGGGTCGCCGCGTCGGCCCTTGCGTGCGTAGTTCGACGTATAGCGTTTCGGGCGCGCGTCGGCGGACGCCTTGCGCTTGGCCGACTTTGCCTTCAGGGACGGATCCACCATTTCACGCGGGGGCAGCGGTTCGACTGCGGTGGCGTCGAAGGAGGCGGTATCGAGCGCAGCTTCCTTCCAGGCGGGCTCGGGCGCGGGGCGCGCGACAGGAGCCGCTAGCGGAGCGCCAACCGACATCATGCCGGGCAGGCGCTGCGGCCGCTGAGCGGGCACCGGCGCAGGGGGTTCGATGCCCGCTTGCTGCCACGGCAATATTTCGGGCGCGGCGTTGGGGGCAACACGTGACGCGGTGTTGGCGGCGATGCGGTTTGTTGCCAACGATCTTGCGTCAGAGAGTTGAGGTTTGCCGATGTCAGCGGCGTTGGCCATCCGGCCCTCTTGGCCGGCGCTGCGCAACTGCGCAAGGCGTCGTGCTTCGGCCCGCTCGGACTTGCGGACCGCCTGGGCTACGACGGCGTGCGGCACACAACGGCCGTGCTCGTCCGTCACTTCACCACTTCTGCACTCGGCGCTGCAACTTGCGCCGGCATTACCCTGAACGAGGGTGAGAAGAATATAGTCCGGCTCATCGATCGGGAGCGTGGAGTTCACTCGATCCATGAATGCCGCCATGGCGCGCTTGGTCGACGGCGACCAGGCACCGGTGATTTCACCGCCATAGCAGCCGGCTCTCTTCAACTCGCGCTGCAAATCACGGGCGAGTTCGTAGCGCGTCATTGCATCGCCGGGCCGCGAGGATTTGAGCGGGGTTTGCGCTGACGGCCCGGTGGTGACAACGGCCGTCCATTGCGCGGCGGATTTCTGCTGCAGCGCGGACGCCTCGTCGGGCCTGGCAGGCGTCATCTTAGCGATGGTGATCGATTGGGCGAAACGGTCAGGGGCAACGGAGATGCGCGTCACTTCGGCAAGTGTGCTGGCGGCGTCGGGCGGTGGTGGAAGGTAAACGTAGAAGCCGATGATCGTTCCTGCGAGCATCAACAGCAGAGTGCCCAGCAGATGCATGACGCTAACTCCTCAACCAACGCCGGATGCGGACGCGTTGTGGTCCCTATCCGCGGCGCGCGCGGCGCCGTTAACCCATAAACTCTCTTTGTAGTTAGGCCGGCGCTTTTTAAGTTCGGGGGGTGGGGCGCGCTCGACCGTACCGGCCTCTGATCGTGCCTAACGCACGCCAGGACGGCAGGGTCCAGAATGCCTTAATTTTCAGTAAATGATAAGGCCGAAACTGATATTTCCTGCCGGAATAAGCGTCGGATTCTAGCGGGTTATGTACTCGAACCGGGTGCAACGCATGTGCGTAAGGGACGGGTCGAGACCGGGCGCCTCCGGGCTGTGCAGCGACTGGGGATGAACGGTGCACAACAGGTGCGCCGCGGTGAATAACTCGCCGTTTTGCACCGGCGTCCGAATCGCCCCCAAGGGCCGGATCTGTTGCCCGCAAGCCACCGCCCGGCCTCCGTGATGGCCCATAGGGTTATGATTCTCTTAAGCAAACTTAACAGCGGTTAACGACTCAGTTAGGCGGGTCTGTGAGGGGAGTTTAATTCGCGTAACGTTATCCCGTCTGGCGGGGGATTGAGGACAACTTGTCCACATTCGGGTTCGAGCGGCGAAACCGTTGTGGAATGTGCTTCAGCTCGCAAGTCGGTGGCTCTCAGTGCGGGATTGCACTGGCGCCTACCCGTTCGTCTGCCGGTACCCATTGGGGATGGGGCCGGAGCTCACAGGCGAAGCAGGCAGGCATCAGCGGGCGATCGCGCCGGTTTTGCGTGTGAGAGCTTTGGCAGGCCGCCGACCCTTCCGGCGCGTTCGCCACAAGACGAAATGGCTGGTCTTCGTTTGTTTTGCGTCGGGATTTGGCCCTCACAGGAGAGGGACTCTCACATGAGACACGTCCTAGGCGTGTTGGGAGTTCTCGCGGCGGGTGTACTGCTTTTGGTATCCGCAGCGATGAACTGGCGTTTTGGCTTCAGCCTCGGTCGAACCGAGTTTGACGGCCAAATTTACGGTGCGGCGAGCGCCGCCGCAGATTGCTTGAAAGCACTCGTACCGTTTTTCTTTTTCGCCGCAGTCAGAAATAGAGTCTGGTCGCAGGCTGCAGCCTCGGCGCTCGTGTGGGTGGTCGTTACCGCCTACTCGTTGACGTCGGCGCTGGGTCATGCGGCCTTGAACCGCTTCGATACGTCGGGTCAGCGCGCGCACCAGGCTCAGTCCTATCAGGACCTGCGTGGCGAGCTGAAGAAGGCGGAGGAGCAGTCTGGCTGGATCCCGCAGCATCGTCCGTATGAGACGGTTCAAAGCGCGATCAACGGCCTCAAGACACAGAAGGCATGGGGCAACTCGGATCAGTGCAGAAGCGCCGATACCAAGTCTGAACGAACCTTCTGTCAGCAGTTCCATGCGCTCAACGCCGAACTCGCAGCCGCGAGCGAAGGCCAGAAGGCGCAGGCAAACATCGCCGAGATCAGGGGTAAGCTAGGTGCTACGGATGCCAAGTCGGTTTCGACGGAAGCAGATCCGCAGGCCAAGGTTCTGACCGATCTCGCCGCGGCGTTCATTCCCGGTGTCACGATAGAGCACGTTCAGATGGCGATGACGATTTTCATCGCGCTTCTGCTCGAGATCGGATCGGGCTTCGGAATGTACGTCGCCTTTAGCCAATGGCGTCTCTATGACCGCCAGGCCCCTGCGGTGCCCGCAACGGCACATGCAGTGGACATCACCGCTGCGGCAGCGGTGGCGGCTCCGGTGCTCACACCGGCGGCCGTTCAGTCGAAAAAGCCGCGTTCGACCGCCAACGACAATCGCAGCCTCGAGATACCTCTCGAAGCCAAGGTTGCGCCGGCGGCGCTTGCGATCACCGAAGTCGTTGCCGAAGAACGGCCGGCCGAGGCGAAGATCGCCGAAGTGCGTTCCGTGCCCGCAGTGGCGCGGCAGCTTGTGCCTGAGTCCGATACCGAGCGTTACTATCGAGAGTGCGTCGTAACCCAAGAAGGAGACACCGTCACACACAACGACATGTATCTTGATTATTGCACGTGGTGTGAAAGGAAGAAAAAAGAGCCGATGGCTCAGCCGAACTTCGTACGCGAGTTCGGCGAACTTGGAGTGCGGAAAGAACGCTCCAAGGGTCGTACGCGTTGGGTTGGAATTGCACTTCGCTCGCAAGTCGGACAAACGGAGGCTATGAAACCGCCTCTCTATCGAGCTGACGCAGCCTAGCGCTGCCTCATAAAACGGAAGGCCCGCTTCGCACGCGGGCCTTTTTGTTTTTGGGGACCTGATCGCTCGAGCACTGCTTGTCGCGTGCAATGATTAGCGTTTCTTCTTGGTTCGCCGCCCGCCCACCCAAACTTAGAGTTCTCGACGTGAGCCTGAAGCCGCACATGCGGCTTTTGGCGTTTTTTGGCTAGGCGTGCGGCGCTGGTTGCCTTGGTGGCTGCCTGCACCGCTGGGAGAAACTCATGAAAATGAAGACGGCTCTGACTTCACTTTTTGCTGCGCTGGCACTGAGCGTGTTCGGCCTTGGCGGGGCCTCGGCGGCGCCGCTTGCAGCGGGGGCAAGCAACCTGCACGAGATCGGCCGCTCGGCGGACAAGGACGTAACGCTCGCGCTCTTCAAGGAGAGGAAACACAAGGACGCGAAAGCGAAGGGTCACGACCATCACAAGAAAAAACTGAAGAAGAAGAAAAAGAAGAAAAAAGCACACAAGCATCATGGCAAGAAGCACAAGCACTCCAAGCCCAAAAAGAAGAAGCACTGAGCCGGTTCCGCCTCCATCAAGGTGCGAATAGGTCCCGCCGGGCGGCCGCAAGAAGGCCTCCGCGCCCGCCCGGTGGGCTGCGCTCACAAGGGGGCAAGGACGGAGCGAGCACCGGCTTGGCGACCGAAACCGCAAATTTTGGGACCGATGGTTCAATTTGCGGGCGTTCTCGCCCAACTTATTCTAATATGAGCCGGTAGTTCTCAGCCGTTGCGCCTCTTTCTGGTCCGGCACCCATGCGTACCGTCGTTGTGTTCTGCGCACTTTTGAGTGCGATTTTCGTCTCCGCTGCGCCCGGTGTCGCTCAAGACGTCACCGAAGCGGAGTGCCGCAAGAAATTTCTCGAAATTCCGGACAAGGACTGGCGTGGCTACGATACGTGTCGCCGCGCCGCCACGCAGTTGCGCATCAAGGGCAGCGAACCGCAGGCGTTACCGTTGCCAAACGGCGGAGCGGGCGGGCCGGACACGGTCCCGACGCCGCCGGCGGCCGGGGGTCATGAAGGGGGCACGCAATAGCGGGTGGGAAGATGGTCCGGCGCTGAGGGGCGCCGCGTTGGGGATGGGGGATGGTACAGCGTATTCAGCCGATTGCGGACGGACTGCGCGCGGTGTTCAAGGCGCTGCTTGGACTGCGTCTGCCGCTGGTTGTGCTTCTCGTCCTCGTCTTCGCCTATTCGATCCCGCAGGTTCGCGAACTGGGCGGGTACGATCCGTTCAATGAATCGATATTTCGTTTCGGGCTGAGCTGGGTCGCGGCGATCGTCTATCTCATCGTCTTCAGCGCCGCATTTCTCTATCCCGGCTCGGATCAGGTGCTTGATCCCTACGCGACCGAGAATGGATTTGTGCGCCTTCTACAGTGGCTGCTGCTCGGCGCGGCGGGTGGTGCTCCACTGATTTTCAACGCGGTGTTGTGGTCGCAGCAAAAGTTCTGGGAGCAGTTGCCGCTTGTCGTTGTCGGTGCCTTGATCGCCTCAATCGTTCTGCTCGACTTGGCGAACTGGGTTCGCGGCCGGTTCTCAAGCGCCGTCGTCCGGCCTGAGCGGCGCGAAACGATGATTTTGCTGTTCGGCCTTCTCGCGTTCGCCCTGGTAATGGGCGCGCTTTTGTACCAGGGGGTCGATCTGGCTCGAATGGTGGGTCCCCTCGCGCTCATCTACATCTTTTGCGCGACGGTCATTCTGATACTCAGCCCGATCGCGTTCTGGGCCAGCAAGCTTTCGATCCCGTTCTATTCGCTGATGCTCGTGGTGTTGTTTTCGAGCGGTTACCTGAGCTACGGGCGCGATCACGTCGTGCGGCTGCTCGACGGAACGGATCTCACCAAGCAGCCGAATGGTAAGGAGAGCCTGAAAGAAGCCTTCGAGATGTGGCTTCGATGCCGGCCCGGCCTTGAAGGCTACGCCAGCCGCAACAAGCCATATCCGATCTTCCTCGTTTCCGCCGAGGGCGGCGGGACGTATGCGGCCATTCACGCAAGTACGGTGCTTTCGCGCCTGCAGGCCGAAAACCCGCAGTTTGCAGAGCACGTCTTCATGAGCAGCGGCGTATCCGGCGGCTCGATCGGTATTTCGGCGTTTTCGGCCGCGATGTCGCTCGTCCAACCCCAGGCGCGGCCGGCGACGTGCGGCGATCCGCGACCGCAAGCCCAACCGGCAACGGCGCTGACGCAGGCGGAAGCGCTCGAACTTGCCCGCGCGGTCGTGCGCGGCGATTATCTATCACCGACGGTGGGCGCGGGACTTTTTCCAAATACGCTGCAGCTGTTCTCGCCGGTCGTACAACCGCAGTTCGACCGGGCGCGCTGGCTGGAGTACGGCATTGAGGAGACGTGGCGGGACGCGCTGCCCGACACAGCCGACAAGGATGGACTGCCCAGGCCGTTCGAAAGCGACTTTTTCAATTTCTGGCGGCCGTCATCGGCGTTTCCCGGCCTCGTGATCAATACGGTCGAGGCGGATGAAGGCGCGCCCATGGTGCTTGCGCCCTTCAGCGAGCTGCCAAACATTTTCTCGACCGATCAGACCGCTGGTGTGGCGCAGGTGGCGGCGGGCGCGGTGCGTCCGTATCTGGAATATTCAGAGCCTGTCGGGCGCAGCATTCGCGTCAGCACGGCCGTTGGAATGAGCGCGCGCTTTCCGTACTTCTTCGGTCCGGCGACGATCGATCCCGATCCGGCGGCGCGCGGCCAGCACAGCCTATTTCTGTTTGTCGATGGCGGCTATTACGACAGCACCGGCCTCAATACGGCGGCGCTGATCTATGAGAACCTGACGGGCGAGATCACACCGATCGCGCGGACGGCCGAAGCGGCGGCGCCCGTACCGCCAAAATTCGAAGTGTACTTGATCAGCATCGGCTATTATTCGCCTGCGCTGGAAAGCGCGAGCGGTTCGCTGTTGCGGCGTATCGCGTTTCCGCTCAACTCGCTCAACAACACGCGAAGCTACCGGGCGAGCATTCTTCAAAACCTGCTGGATCAAAGCAAAATCCCGCACGTGGATTTCGAACTGGCGCCGGACAGCTATGCGTTTCCGCTCGGCCTTTTCGTCAATTCAACGACGGCCGATCGCATCGAGAAGCGGGTTGGCGAGGGTGCCAAGTGCGATCGCAGCAAGCGGGAAGAGCTGTTTACAAAACTGCAACAGTTGCTGGCGCAGGCGCAGGGCGCGGATGCCAAGGAGCAACTCGTCATTGCCCACAATTCCTGCAGCCTTCAGGTGATTGGCGACGTCCTGAAGTAGCGCCCAGCTAGTATCCGGCGATCGCGGCCGCGAAGCGGGCCGCAACGCAAAGCGCAGATAGCGCGGTCGCCAGGGCCGCGCGCGAATTCAAAATCTGCGTCCGGTTGAAGGAGACGACGAGGCGGTTCAGATCGTGGTTGTCGATCTCTTCTTCCTTCTCGACGCGCCGCATCGTGGAATGGCTCGCGAGCCACCAGAACCAAGCCGCGGCAAGTGCCGTCAGCATGGCCGAGATGTCGAGCGCGAGGATCATGCGCCGGCCTCGGCCAGCCCCGCGACCGTGAGCGCAAAGGCGTAGTTGAGGGCCACGTCCTTCAGGCTATCGAAGCGGCCGGATGCGCCGCCGTGGCCGGCACCCATGTTGGTTTTCAGCAGCACGAGATTGTCGGAGCTATTGAGCGCACGCAGCTTGGCGATCCACTTCGCCGGTTCCCAGTAGGTGACGCGTGGATCGGTGAGGCCGGCGAGCGCGAGAATGTGCGGGTAGTTTTTGGCGGTGACGTTGTCGTAGGGCGAATAGCTGCGGATGACAGCGAACTCTTCGGCATTGGCGAGCGGGTTACCCCACTCGGGCCATTCGGGCGGCGTGAGCGGGAGGTCTTTGTCCAGCATCGTGTTCAAGACATCGACGAAGGGCACGTCGGCGATGATGGCGAGGAAGAGGTCCGGCGCCATGTTGGCGACCGCACCCATCAGCATACCGCCCGCGGAGCCACCGTTGGCGACGATGTGGCCGCGCTTGGTGAAGCCTTGCGCGACCAGATACTCACCGGCGGCGATGAAATCCTTGAACGTGTTGGTCTTGGCCTTCATGCGGCCGCCGCTGTACCAGCGATATCCCTTGTCCTTGCCGCCGCGGATGTGTGCCACGGCGTAGATGAAGCCGCGGTTCACGAGCGAGAGGCGACCGGTCGAGAAGGACGCCGGCATGGCGATGCCGTAGGCGCCGTAGCCGTACAGGAAGAGCGGTGCGGAGCCGTCGAGTGGCGTCGACTTGCGGTAGAGCAGCGTAATGGGAACCAGCTCGCCGTCGGCGGTGGGCGCGAACAGGCGTCGCGTGACGTAGTCGGCAGGGCTGTGGCCGCTTGGTATCTCCTGGCGCTTGCGTAGCATACGCGCGCGCGTCTGCATGTCGTAGTCGTATGTTTCGGCCGGTGTCGTCATGGAGGAATAGACGAAGCGGATGCGCGTCGTGTCGAATTCGTAGCCGGCGCTCAGTCCCAGGGCGTAGGCTTCTTCGTTGAAGGCGATTGAATGGGTTTCGCCGTCCGACAGACGCGTTACGACGATACGCGGCAGGCTATCCTCGCGCTCAAGGCGCGCCATGTGATTTGCGAAAACGTTGTTCTCGAGGATCAAGCGGCCGGGCTTGTGGTGCACGATTTCGTGCCAGTTCGTCTCGGCCGGATCATCGAGTGGCGCCGTTACGATGCGGAAGTCCTCCGCGCCGCCGGAGTTGGTTGTGATGATCAGCTTGTCGCCGTGGTGCTCGACGCCGTACTCGTGACCCTTGCGGCGCGGCGCTACGAGCCGAGGGGGCGCAAGCGGGTTGTCGGCTTCGATCAGGTGCACCTCGCTCGTTTCGTGATCGTGGATATCGATCAGAATGAAGCGGCGCGACTGGGTGGATTCGAGCCCGACGAAGAAGCCCGAGTCGGGTTCGGAATAGACGAGAGCGTCGTCGCTCGCAGGTTGGCCGAGTGCATGGCGGTAGATGAACTGCGGGCGCTGGTTGTCATCGACCTTGACGTAGAAGAGGTGGCGCCCATCGGCGCTCCACTGCATTCCGCCGCGTGTGTCGGGGATCTCGTCGGGCAGATCCTTGCCGGTTGCCGCATCGCGAAAGCGGATGGTGTAGAGTTCGGAGCCCTTATCGTCAGTCGCGTAGGCGAGGAGGCTGTGATCGGGTGCGTGCGTCGCGCCGCCAAGATCCCAGTATTGCTTGCCGGCGGCTTCGGTATTGCCGTCAAGCAGGACAGTGGCGTCGTCGGGCGAGCCGCCACGCGGGATGCGGCACAGCTGCGCGTATTGCCCGCCGGTCACGAAGCGCGGGAAGTATTCGTAGGGTCCGTCGGGTTGCGGCACTTGCCTGTCGTCTTCTTTCAGGCGCGCCTTCATTTCCTTGAAGAGCACGTCCTGCATGGCTTGCGTGCCGGCGAGCGTCTCTTCGGTGTAGGCGTTCTCGGCTTCAAGATAGGAACGGATTTCCGGATCGAGGGTGTCGGGCTGACGCATGACCTGCTGCCAGTTGACCGCGCGCAGCCAGCCATAGTCGTCCGTGAGCGTCTCCCCGTGGTGGACGACCGAGACGGGTATGCGGCGGGCTTGCGGGGGCTGACCGCCGGTTAGACGCGTTCTTGAGGGCATGGGTTGCGCTCGTATCTGCAGAGGCTGGGGCTTGATGATGTGACGGCTTTTGATCGGCGAGGCAATGACCGTCAACGGAAAGAAGAAGCACCTGCGGCGACCTAGTAAAAATCGCTTCTGCTGCGGTAATTTATAGCATTCGAAATCTATGGGACTGTTAATCGGTCGCAATTGACATGGAGGCGAGTTCGCAGCATTAGCCGATAGTCGATTTTTGGCCGGAACAGTTGTTTTTTTCTTTGGCTGATCCTGCTGCTCGTCTTGAAAGACGTGTCTAGCCACGTGTGTCGTGGCCGCCGACTTAAGTCATTGCCAAGCATTGAGGTTAGGGCGCCATGGAGAACTCAGCATCCCCCCAGCTGGTTTCGATCACCGCGACGATCGTCGCCGCATATGTTTCGAACAATACAGTTGCGTCGGCTGATCTACCGGCCCTGATCGCGGACACTCATGCGGCGCTGTCGCGGGCGGCGGGCAAGCCCGTGCAGGTCGAGCGCGAGGAGGCCAAGCCTAGAGTGGCGGTGAAGAAGTCGGTTATGCCCGACTACATCATCTGTCTGGAGGATGGAAAGAAGTTCAAGTCGCTGAAGCGGCATCTGCGCACGCACTACAATCTGTCGCCGGAAGAGTATCGCGAGAAGTGGGGCTTGCCGCACGACTATCCGATGGTGGCGCCCAACTACGCGCAGGCGCGCTCTCAGCTTGCCAAGAAAATGGGTCTTGGGATGCGGCGCGAGAAGTAGCGCACGCTAAGCACTTTCGATTTCAGACTTCGATGGAGGCCCGGCAGAGATGTCCAGGCCTTTTGCGTGAGCGGACGCGTTCAGGCGGCGCAGCGCGATGAGTGCTGCGCATTCACGTTTCCATGCTCGGAACAGTGCCGCGTGGCGCGCAAGATCGTAGGCCCAGTGACCGGCCTTGGCGCGCTTTCGTTCGGCGCGCAAAGCGCGTTCGATGGTGGCGATGAGCTTTTCGCGGCCGGCGATGCTGCGATCGGCGATTTCGGCCGGCCAGAGCGGAAGCAAGCGGGTCAGATCGCCTGCGCCGCTTTCGCAAGCGGCCTCGACGGCGCGGTGATGGCGGATGCGGGAGTTAAAGCGGACAGGTTCGTTCATGGCGAACGAGTGTGCGTGCCACGCACAGGGCGGGGATTACTTTTTTTGAAGCGTGCTCAGAGCGGGGTTTTCGCGGGCTCTGCAACTCGGAATTTTAAGGTCAACCGCGGCATCGAAAAAACTTATCCCCGCCATTGACGACAAGCTTATTCTTTCCGGCAGTGAATGTCGCGGAGGTGTAGGTTTTGTCTGTCGCAACCATCGAGCCTTGGAGCGGGAGAGTTAAGATGCTGCAGCAAGGCAAGCGTTCGATGCCGTGTCCTCCTGCAGTTCTGATCAGGGCCCGTCGTCCACGCCGGCGCGTGTTCGAGCATCCAGCCGACAGCGAGCGCAATCGACGCGCGCGACTTGCCATCGAACTTGCAGTGTCGCGCGTGTTTGGTGTCGATGGCGCGACGTTATGGCAGCATAACCGGGGCGTTAAGCGGATCGCCACGGCGCGGCAGGTCGCGATGTATCTCGCGCATGTCGCATGCGGTTTGTCGCTCACGGAGGTCGGACGTCTGTTCGGACGCGACCGCACGACAGTCGCGCACGGTTGTCTGAAGATCGAGGTGAAGCGCGACGACCCTACGTTCGACCGTGCGCTCGATCTTCTGGGCTGGGCGGTGCCATCGATCGTGCAGCGCGTGCCCGAACGGTTCGCCCGCCACTAGCGAAAAAAGGAAACCCGACATGACCTGCAAGGCCGGCCATCCGTCGCGGCGGATGGGAGAGGAGACGTGCGTCGAGGCGCGGCGCGACGTGAGCGAAAGTCCGCTCGCCTGGCTGGCGCGGCGCAAGGACAAGGATGGCCGTCCGATCCTTTCGGACGCCGAGTTCAATGCCGGTGAAAAGCTGCGGGCGGACTTCTGGTTCGCCGAGATGACGCCTCGGGTCACGGCGAACTGGTCGCTGCTGCTGGCATCGGGTGGGGGCAGACGTGGCGCGCCCGATCATGGTCCTGACATGCGCGATGCGGTCATGGCGGCGCGCGAGCGCGTGCGCCGCGCCTTGGCGGCGGTCGGTCCCGATCTGGCAGGCGTTCTGATCGACGTGTGCTGCCACTTGAAGGGTTTGGAGGCAAGCGAGAAGTCGCTTGGGTGGCCGCAACGCTCGGGCAAAGTCGTTCTGCTCATCGCGCTGCGTCAGCTTGCGCGCCACTACGGCATGGTGAGCGCTACGATCGCGAACGACAGCGCGCCATCGCGCATCCGGCATTGGGGGGCCGACGGCTATCGGCCGTCGATTGCCGATGACGGCGACGGCGAGGGGCGCTAGGCGGCAATGAGTGCGCGGGCATCGGCGCGAATGCGCTCGACCATCGAGGCCAGCCCGTTGGAGCGTTGTGGCGTCAGATGCTCTTTAAGCCCGAGTTCCGCGAAGACGGCCTGCGCGTCGGTGTCAAGGATCTGCTGGATCGTCCGGCCGTCGTAGATCGCGAGCAGCACCGCGATCAGGCCCTGGACGATATGGGCGTCGCTCGTTCCCTCGATATGCATGGTGTCGCCGGCGGCGGAAGTGCCTTTGCCATCGCGTCGGGTCGATAGCCACACCTGACTGGCGCAGCCGCGAACTTTGTTGGCGTCGGTGCGCAGCGCATCAGGAAAGGAAGGAAGCGCACGGCCGAGCTCGATGACGTACCGGTAACGGTCTTCCCAATCGTCAAGCAGTGCGAAGTCATCGCGGATGTCGGCAATTGTCATGTTTGGCAATCGTCGCGGAAGCCTCGGGCGGTGTGGCCGCACGTGTGTATATACGCGCTATCGCGGATATCCACGCTAGAGATAGGCGTTCGCGGGCCGGCGCCGCAAGCCCTCGCGGACGTTAGGCGCGTTGAGAAGGCGGTTAGATGCCTTTGGATTTTTCGCCGCGCCAGGCAGGACGCAGATCTTCCGGCTTCAGTGTGCCGTTGTGCCGCTTCAATTGGGCGGGCGCGACGGGAGCTTCGGGTTGCTCAAGACGGGGCTGCTGACCATCGCGGACCATATCGTAGGCAAGCTTGGCACCGAATTCGGCCTTGGCAATGAACTGCTGCCAAAGGTTGGCGCCCTGCTCGCAGGTCTTGGCATTGCGGTCGCAGAAGGTCACGACCCAGGTCGTGGTGTCGGCGGCGCGCTGATAGAGCTGCGCCTGTTTCTCAGGCTCGGTCGGCAGCAGGGCAACGCCCACGCCGATCACCGTAGCTATACGCAACAAGCCCATCACAAACGTCCTTGATGGCGGTGTCCGGGTCAGCGGACAGCGCGCACGAGATTCCTTGGAGGCAAAGAGGTACCACGGCGACTTCAAGGAACCGCCAGTGTGGGCATGACAACTCGATACGCATTGGCCGCAAATGAGAGACAAATTTTATCGATTACGCCGGCCTTTACTGGCGTGTTGCGGGGCGTCGGGCGGCGACGGTTAAGAAGGCCTTAACGGGTGGGACCGATACTCGCGAGATAGCAGCGAGCGCACCTGTGCGCCCGCGGTTTTGCATTGATCCACCGAGATGCCGCACGAGACATGACCTCGGCTGAACGAAAATTCACGATTGTCGCGTCGCTGCTGGTGACCCTCAGC
>CADECN010000020.1:17905-21432 GCA_902825785.1 uncultured Hyphomicrobium sp.
CGCGTCGGGCAGTCGGCGAGCACGGGTTTGCGATCCGAGCGGCCGGTCGCGGCACCGCGCGACTTCGAGGAACTGAATGGAGTGCCGACGATGAAGGCGGCGCACGTGGTTCCGCAGGAGGAAGGCCCCGCGCCGGCTTCTTCCATGCCGGAACCGGGCATGAACATGGCCGACGTCGTCCGTGGCGTGCAGCGCGAACTCAACGCGCGCGGCTATGAAGCCGGTTCGCCCGATGGCGTGGCGGGTCTGGTGACGCGAGCCGCCATCATGGCCTATGAACACGACTATGGGCTTGCGATTACGGCGCGGCCCAACGAAGCGCTGCTGAGCCGGATCGTGCTTGGCAGTTCGGCGCCGCCCGCCACGGTGGTTGCGCAGGATGCGCGGCTGACAGCCGACGCCGAATCCGTCGTCAAGGTCGTCAAACAGATGCTGGGCGATCTTGGCTATCAAGCCGGAAAGGTCGACGGCAACATCACGCCGCAGTTGCGGCGAGCGGTTCGACAGTTCGAAATCGATCAGAAACTGCCGGAAAGCGCGCGCATTTCGGGGCCGCTTGTCAGTCGCCTCGCGCGGCTTCAGGCGACAGGCGCGAAGGCGCAGGCGGCAAAGCGCGCCGGCCGATAATCCATTTTGCCTCGATGCACTTGCGCCACGCGCGGCTGCCGCCTAGGAGCGTGATGGGCCGAGCGGACATTAGCATGCGTTTGAAGTCGGAAATCTGGGTCAAAGCTTATCTGCGACGCTGCGCGGGTCAGGGCGCCATGGGCGTGGTGCTGCGTCATGGCGATGACGATGCGGGCGCGATCCATATCAAGGTGCTGCGCGGCGACGGACAAGCGAGTGTGTTCCAGCCGGCGCCGGCCGGATTCGACGAGGTGGCGGAGGACCGGCGCTGGGTGCAGAGCTTCAAGGGCGCCTTCGTTGCCGAGACGGAGGCACAGCGGCTGCTCGATCGCGAAGCCGAATTCGATTCCGATGCCTGGATCGTCGAGATCGAGGATCGCGACGGCCGGCATTTTCTCGGCGACGATCTGATCGCGTGAAAAATTTAGACGACTTTTACGGGTCGTTAACTCGGCGATGACTTCAATTATGATTGTGCGTCAGATTCGGGCGGCCGTGACGCATTCGAATATCGAGTCCGCAGAGACGTCGCAGAAAAACAATAAGCGGGGACGCGATCCAGAATCCTAGGCTGCCGCAACCGGCGATTCCGCCGAGGGATGCAGTTATGGCGACGATTCTGGAATTCCGCGCGTGCGTACGCGGCGCTTCGATGAGCGGGCAGGCTAGGGTCAACGGTATCCCGGCTGAGATCGTTCTGTTTCCGGGAGTGCGGTACGAGCGCATGACCGAGACGGCGGCAGGCAAGGGTGGCAAGAGCCGGCCGCGGCGCGACAAGATCGAAATAGACGACTAGGCGCGCGCGGTTCAGACTTTGGAACGCGCGCAGCTCGCCTTGGCGAGCACGACCTCATCGGCGCTCTTGTAGGGTGCTCCGCGATCAGGGGCGCGCACCACCACAATGCCCTTGCGGGCGGCCACCATCAGCTGCGGTTCGGTCGATGGCGCCTTGCCGATGGCTTGAGGCGAGACCCCAAGAAAGCGATCATCCTCAGGCACAACGACGACGGATACCGAGGTGCGCCGTCCCGGCTCGGCGGCCGCGAAATATGCGCTCGCTCCGTCAGCCGTATAGACGCCGATGGTCCAACCCAGATTCGGAAGCTCGGCACGCACGTCGAGCTTGCCCTCGGACGTGTCGAACGGGCAGATGGCGTAACGTGCGTCCGACGAGACGAACGGGAGCGGTTGCCGGTCGGGCGCGACGGTTTCCAGAACCGACATGGTGTTGACGGGTAGCGCGCCCGCGAGCTGGGCATAGGCGGATGCGCTGGTATCGTTCATGGCGGCGAATGTCGCGATCAGATGCACGACGGCGGTTGCGAGCGGAAAGGCGAAGACGAGGCGCCAGTCTATGCGGTCGAGGAAGGCACGCAGTTTCACGAGCAGTCCTCCCGCCGGATGGTGGGCAGGAACTTGTAGCGCTCGGCGCGCTCCTCAGGCGACAGGCCAGTTGCCGGATCGAGCAAGGTGAAGACGAGCACGATGCGGCCGGCGCCGCTGGTCGGCAGCCAGTTGCCCGGACGCGCGTCGCGTCCGAGCGATACAATGTAGGAGCCGTCAGGGTTGGGCGCGACCGTATCGCTGGTGAAGGAGAAGCGGCCCGACTCGTTGGGAATGAGGCGACCCTTGCGATCAAAGACCGATAAGCTCCACCACAGACCTTCCGTGCTCGGTCCCTCGATGAGGTAGTCGCACGAGGAATGGAGGCCGGCGCCCGCATCGTCGACACGGGCTTCGAAAACGCCAGCGCTGTCGGCTGCAATGCGCAACTTGCCGCTTCGCGCGAAATGGGCGCGCGTGTAGGGATCGATGTCACGACTGCCGGCTTCGCGCCAGAATGTCCATGGTCCGTAGGTGTCGAGCGTCAGCGGCGAGCCGCGCGAGATCATGTAACGGCTGGATCCGACGCCGGCGCCGATGACGAGGATCACAAAAAGTATCAGGCTGATGAAGCGCAGGAAGACGCCGAGCGTTTCGCGCACGGCGAGGACGATGCGCGATGGCTCGCGGGTTTCAATCTCAATTGACGCCACGGCGGCGAGCCTCCGTTGGCGATCTTGCGGCCTGGTCGCCTGTGTCGGCGGCGGGCAGGCTCAGGTCGTCGGTCGTATCCGGGCGTCCGCCGAACGAGCGATCGGCGCGTTTGCCGGGCTCAGCCGGTGCGACGGCCTTGCCGGGTTCGGACGGCTTCTGATCGGGCGAGGCGGGCGCGCCGTCGACTGGAGCAGCAGCCGGTTCGGCTTCGCCGTTCGCCTTGCGTAGCGCGACCGCGAGCGACTTCAGGGTATCGCGGGTCTTGCCCGGCATGATCCGCTGTGGCTTGGGCGTGCCGTCAGGATTGAGGGATGCAGATGGTGCGATGCCGGCGGCGGCCTGTGCGGCGGCGACCTCGGCGAGGCGTTGGCGTTCCGCGATCTGCACCGGATGCGTCGGAAGTCCCGGTATGTCGCGGATGTTCATGTCGGTGTGGGCGACCGTCATGAAATCATGCCAGAGGGGGGCGGCGAATTGGCCGCCGGTCACGCCGTTGCGCATGGCTCGGTTGTCATCGTTGCCAAGCCAGATGCCAGCAACGTACTTGCCGGTGAAGCCGACGAACCAGGCATCCTTCGGGCCGGTCGACGTACCGGTTTTGCCGACGACATTTGTGAAGTCGAGCGCGGCGCGCTGGCCGGTTCCGTCGGTCACGACCTTCTGCATCATCTGGTTCATGCCTTCGGCGACCTGGCGGGAGATAACCTGTGGCGCCTGCGGCTCGTCGCGTTCGCGCGAGTAAAGCAGGTCACCCTTCGACGTCGTGATGTCGAGGATGCCATACGGTTTGGCCAATCTGCCGCCGTTGGCGAACGTCGCTACGCCGCCAACGTGTTCAATCAGCCTCCCGCCCCCGTCGCCCC
>CADECN010000021.1 GCA_902825785.1 uncultured Hyphomicrobium sp.
CACACGCGCCTGGTCAGCAGCGCTCAGGCCCAGGCCATACAGCGACAGCGGCCGCTCGCCGCGCCGCACCAGCGCCATCGCGTCGTCCAGACTGTCGTATTCGAGCACCGGCAGGATCGGCCCGAAGAGCTCCTCCTGCATCAATTGCATGCGCTCTTCGACGCGCGTGACCACGGTCAGCGGCATCTGCCGGCCGCTGCCAGCGTCGGCGCCGCAGCGCAGCAATGTCGCCCCTTTGGCCTGCGCATCGGCCAGCAGTTCGCGCAAGCGCACGGCATGGCGCTCGGTGATGATGCTGGTGTACTCGGCGTTGCCACTCACCGTGGGGTAGAGCCGGGTGAAGGCATCGGCCACGGCAGCCGCGAAGGCTTCGGCCTTGCCGCGCGGCACCAGCGCGTAGTCGGGTGCGACGCAAATCTGCCCAGCATTGAAGGCCTTGCCATGGGCGATGCGCAGGGCCGACTCACGCAGGTCGGCATCGGGGCCGACGATGGCGGGCGACTTGCCACCCAGCTCCAGCGTTACCGGTGTGAGGTGCTCGGCCGCAGCCCGCATCACTTGGCGACCCACACGAGGCGAGCCCGTGAACACCAGGTGGTTGAACGGCAGGGCATTGAAGGCCTGGGCCGCGCCGATGTCGCCACCGCACACAGCGACCTCGTCTTCATCAAAGCACTCGGCCAGCATCGAAGTCAGCAGCGCCGTGCAGCGCGGCGAGAACTCTGACATCTTGATCATGGCGCGGTTGCCCGCGGCCAGCGCCGCCACCAGCGGGCCCAGGGTCAGGTACAGCGGGAAATTCCAGGTGCCGATGATGCCGACCACGCCCTTGGGCTGGTAGGCGACCCAAGCACGGTTGGTCAGGAACAGCAACTCGGTGCTGCGACGCCGCGGCTTCATCCAGCGGCCCATGTGCGACAGCGCATGCCGTGCCTCGAGGATCGGCCCCATCACCTCGACCAGCTTGGTCTCGGCACCGGCGCGCACGCCGAAGTCGGCATTCACCGCGGTCAGCCAGGCGCACGTCGTCGCCGACGACATCATCGCCGATCTGTCGTCCAAGACGCGGGTCGCGGGCAAGTATCGCAATACGTGCTGGTCGATGCTGGGGCCGGAGGACAGCGTCAAGATCGGCGCCGATTACGCACCGGGCACGAAGGACGGCAAGGCGATCCTGGCGGCCAAGGACCCGTTCGTATCGGCGCCCGCCGAAGCCGCAAATATTCGTCGTGACAATTATGAGGAGAGCCTGGGCTGGTACACGTCGCTCACCACCGACCTATTCGGCGAGGGGGCCAGCACCACAGCGGTGCCTGCGACGACGCCATGAGTGTCGGTGGGGCAGGCTGCTCACCGGCAAAGCCGTCGGGAACGCGGAATGGCGGGAATTTGAGTATTTTGCGGGTTACGGTCGGCGGTGCCGCCGTGGTTAAATGGCCGCGGGTTGCCCCCGGACCCGCTCGAAGGCCGCGACGCTCAAGTCGAATTCAGGCAAGTTGACGTATACGTCAAGCAATGGTATGGCGGGGGCCGAAAAGGCCGGGCCGCGCGCACGGCTACGGCTTTAAGGAGGCTCGGCAATGTCCACTCTGGTCTTTTTGCTGCTCGTGGTCGCGGCCTTTATCGCGCTCGGCATGATGCGCGCCTCGATCTTGGCGTGGGCCATCACGGTCGGCGCGCTGACGCTGCTGCTCCATACCGGCATCCTCGATGGTGGCGCGTCGGGCGGCTACAGCAGCATTTTCACCGCGATCCTGACGTGGCTGCCTTTCAGCGTGCTGGCGCTGCTTTCAATCCCGGCGCTGCGTCGGCAGTTCGTGGTCGAGCCGGCTTACGGCATGGTGCAGAAGATCCTGCCCAAGGTTTCGGATACGGAAGCGCAGGCGCTGGAAGCGGGCACCGTCGGCTTTGACGCCGAAATCTTCTCCGGCACGCCCGACTGGAACAAGCTGCGTTCGATCCCGGCAATCTACTTGTCGAGCGAGGAACAGGCATTCCTCGATGGTCCGACGAACGATCTGTGCCGCATGATCGATGATTGGAAGGTGCGTCACTCCGAACGCGAGATCCCAGAAGAGATCTGGGATTTCGTCAAGAAGCACGGCTTCCTCGGCATGCTGATTTCGAAGGAGCACGGCGGGCTCGGATTTTCCGCGCAGGCCCAGTCGCTCATCCTCGGCAAGATCGCGTCGCGCTCGCCCGATGTCGTGACCATCGTCATGGTTCCGAACTCGCTCGGCCCGGGTGAATTGATCGAGAAGTACGGAACCGACGATCAGAAGCACTACTACTTGCCGCGCCTCGCAAAGGGCCTGGAGGTTCCGTGCTTTTCGCTGACCGGGCCGACGTCGGGCTCGGACGCGGCGACCATGCGTGACATCGGTTACGTCACGAAGGGCACATTCGATGGCAAGGAAACGCTCGGCGTCCGCCTGTCGTGGGACAAGCGTTACATCACGCTCGGCCCGAAGGCGACGCTGGTCGGCTTGGCGTTCCGCCTGTTCGATCCGGACAACCTGCTGGGCAAGGGCGAGGACGTCGGCATCACGCTGGCGCTCATTCCGGCCAATCATCCGGGCGTCAACATCGGCCGGCGGCACTTGCCGTCGGGCGCCGCTTTTCCGAACGGTCCCAACTGGGGCAAGGACGTATTCGTGCCGATGGATTGGGTCATCGGCGGTGAAAAGATGGTCGGCCAGGGCTGGCGCATGCTGATGGAGTGCCTGTCGGCGGGGCGTGCGATTTCGCTGCCGTCGTCGGCGACGGCCGGCGCCAAGATGATGCTGCGTGTTACGAGCGCTTACGCGCGCATCCGAAAGCAGTTCGGCCTGCCGGTGTCGCGTATGGAGGGCGTCGAAGAGCCGCTCGTGCGCATCATCGAGACCGCCTACCTTAACGAGGCGGCGCGCGCCATGACGGCCGCGATGGTGAGCCGGGGTGAGAAGCCGTCGGTCATTTCCGCGCTGATGAAGTATCAGACGACGGAGCGCATGCGGCGCGCCGTCAACGATGCCATGGACATTCACGGCGGCCGCGCGATTTGCGATGGCCCAACGAACTACCTGCAGTCGGCCTACCAGATGGTGCCGGTCGGCATCACGGTCGAAGGCGCCAACATCCTGACGCGCACGCTCATCACGTTCGCGCAAGGCGCACTGCGCTCGCACCCCTATCTCTACAAGGAAGTGCAGTCGGCGCAGAACCAGGACCGGAAACGCGGCCTCGATGATTTCGAGGACGCGCTTGGCGGCCACGTCGCGTTTTCGCTGTCGAATGCCACAGGATCGTTCTTCCACGCACTGACGGGCGGCATGTTGGCGTCGGCGCCCGACAACGTCGGAACCATGTCGCAATGGTACCGGCAGCTTGCGCGCGCCAGCCGTTCGTTCGCCTTCGTTGCCGACCTGACGGTCGCGCTGCTCGGCGGTGGCCTCAAGACGAAACAGAAGATCACCGGGCGCATGGCGGACGCATTGTCCGAGCTTTACCTGCTGTCGGCGACGCTCAAGCGCTACGAGGATGACGGCCGGCCGGCCGGAGACGAACAGATCGTCGAGCTCATCGCGCGCAACGCTTTGTATCGCTATCAGGAGGCGATCGCCGGTGTGATCGACAATTTCCCGTCCACCTGGGCGCGGCCGTTAATGCGCGTCGTCGTGTTCCCGCTCGGCCGCCGTTACAAACCGGCGTCGGATGCGCTGGCCCGCGCGGTTGCGCGTCACGTTTTGGAACCCGGTGCCGTGCGCGATCGGCTGACGCGCGATATCTTCGTGTCGAAGGACGTCAACGATCCGACCGGCATACTCGAGGTCACGCTGGAGAAAGTGATCGCGGCGGAGCCGGCGGAAAAGAAATTGGAGAAGGCGATCCGCGAGGGCGTCATACGGCGCTACCACGGGATCGACTGGTTCAATGATGCGGTCGCCAAGGGCGTCATCACGCGTGAGGAAGCCGATCAGCTTCGCGAGGTCGAGCGCCTCGTCGCGCGTGTGATCGCCGTCGACCATTTCGATCCGGCCGAGCTCAAGCCCCATTACGTGTCGCTCGGGCATAACACGCGCGGCACCGAGGCCATGGCCGCAGAATAGCACCTGTACAACGTTTCGAGGTTTGTGATGACCGAGGCAACGAGCCAATTGAAGGACTGGCGCTTTTCCATCGACGGGGAAGGCATCGCGTGGGCGATCTTCGACCGCGAGGGCGAAAGCGCGAACTCGCTCGGCCGGCGGCCGATTGAGGAATTGGGCGCCATTATCGAGCGCGTCGAAGCGGAAGCCCGGGCCAAGACGGTCAAGGGCCTCGTCATCATGTCGGGCAAGGAGCGCGGCTTTATCGTCGGCGCCGACATCCGCGAGTTCGAGCACTTCAAGACGGAGGCCGATGTCGTCGCCAGCATCAAGCCCGTCAATGAAATGCTCGACCGGCTGGAGAAGCTGCCAATCCCGACGGTGGCGGCGGTGCATGGCGTATGCGTCGGCGGCGGCCTTGAGCTGATCCTGGCCTGCCACTACCGCATTGCCACCAAGGATGATTCAACGCGTGTCGGCTTCCCGGAAGTGAAGCTTGGCATTTTCCCGGGCTTCAACGGCACGGCGCGTTCGATCCGGCAGGTTGGCCCGATGGCGGCCATGCAGAACATGCTGACCGGCGGCATGATCCGCGCCGGCGCCGCCAAGGCGCTGGGCTTTTTCGATCAGCTCGTCGGTTCGCCGGGCGAATTGCGCTGGGCGGCGCGCAAGGCCGTGCTGCAGAACCGTCGCTCGAAGCCCGCCGGTACGCTCAAGACGCTGTTGACGAAGTGGCCGGCGCGCGAACTCCTCGCCAAGAAGATGCGGCAGGAGACCGCGAAAAAAGCCCGCGAGGATCATTATCCCGCGCCGTTCCGCCTGATCGATCTGTTCGAGCGCGAGGGCGGCGACCTTGATGCCATGAAGAAGGCGGAGACCGCGGCCTTCGCACCGCTCATGGTATCGGACACCGCGCGCAATTTGCGCCGCGTGTTCCGGCTGACCGAGGTTTTGAAGGGACAGGCTCCCAAAGGCATCGCCTGGAAGCCGCGTCGTGTGCACGTCATCGGAGCGGGCACGATGGGCGCCGATATCGCGGGCGTGTGTGTCGCGTCCGGCATGGAAGTGACGCTGCAGGACATCTCGGCAGAGCAGCTTGAAAAAGGCATCAAGGCCCAGGGCAAGCTGTTCTCGCGAAAATTTAAAACCAAAGCGACGCGGGATGCCGCCAAGGCGCGCCTGATCGCCGATCCGACCGGCAAGGGCATCGCGCGTGCCGACGTGATCATCGAAGCCATCGTCGAAAGGCTCGACATCAAGCAAAAGTTGTTCGCCGATCTCGAAACGAAAATCAAACCGGGTGCTGTGCTTGCGACCAACACGTCCTCGCTCAAGCTGGAAGACATCTCAGCGCCGCTGCAGGACCCGGGCCGCCTGATCGGCCTGCATTTCTTCTCGCCCGTCCCGATGATGCCGCTCGTTGAAGTGGTGCGCGGCGCCAAGACGCGCGAGGAAGAGGTGAAGAAGGGCGCTTCGTTCGTCACCGCGATTGACAAGTTTCCGCTCATCACGAAGGACGTGCCGGGCTTCCTCGTCAACAAAGTGCTGACACCCTACATGTTCGCCGCCATGGAGCGGCTCGAGAAGGGCGAGGACAAGGAGAAGATCGACGAAGCGGTGCGCGCCTTCGGGATGCCGATGGGTCCGATCGAACTCGCCGACAGCGTCGGGCTCGACGTATGCGCGCACGTTGCCAAAATTCTCGGACAGTCAAGCGAGAGCTCGCGGCTTGAGCGTCTGGTGCAGTCGGGCCGGCTTGGCAAGAAGACGGGCGAAGGCTTCTACGTCTGGAAGGACGGCAAGCCGGTCAGATCGGATCAGAAATTTTCCAAGACCGAGCTTGAGCGACTGGGCCGCGAGATCGTCGAGCCGATGATCAAGGAAGCGCAGAAGTCACTCGACGAAGGTGTGGTCGAGAGCGCCGATCTTGTCGATGCCGGCATGATCTTCGGAACCGGCTTCGCGCCGTTCCGAGGCGGTCCGCTGCATTACAAGGCGAGCGTTGGCGGCGCCAGCGACGCAGCTGAGAAGCGCGCGGCGGCGGAGTAGTTGGCAACATTTTGGCGGTCCCCGGCGCAATGCCTGACGGGACGGCAGCATATGGAGCTTATGGCATGACTGGAACTTTGCGCCGTATCGCGGTCCTTGGTGGGTCGCGCATCCCCTTTTGCCGGTCCAACACGCTTTACGCGGACCTGTCGAACCTCGACATGATGTCGGCCGCGATCACCGGCGTGGTCGATAAGTTCAAGCTCAAGGGTGCGCATATCGACGAAGTCGTCGGCGGCGCGGTCGTCACGCATTCGAAGGACTTCAACCTGGCGCGCGAAGCGGTGCTTTCGACAAAGCTCGCGCCCTCGACGCCGGGCATCACGCTCATCCAGGCGTGCGGAACGTCGCTTGAAGCCGCGCTGATGTCGGGCGCGAAGATCGCGTCGGGCGAGATCGAGTCCGCGATCTCGACGGGCTCGGACACGACGTCGGATGCGCCCATCGTCTTCAGCAAGAAGTTTTCCAAGCGCCTCGTCGATATGGGCATGCAGAAGACGGCGCTCGACAAGCTCAAAGTGTTCAAGGGGCTGTCGCCGGGGGAACTGGCGCCGCAGCCGCCCAACGTATCGGAGCCGCGCACCGGCCTTTCGATGGGCCAGCATTGCGAGCTGATGGCACAGGAATGGAAGATCAGCCGCGCCGATCAGGATCAGCTTGCGTACGAGAGCCACAAGAAGGGCGCGGAAGCCTATGCGTCCGGTTATATCGATGATCTGATCGTGCCGTGCGCGGGCGTTTATCGCGACAACAATCTGCGCGAGGACATCAGTATCGAGAAGCTCGCAACGCTCAAGAACGCGTTCGAGAAGTCGGAGCGCGGAACGCTGACGGCGGCCAATTCGACACCGTTGACGGACGGCGCGTCCGCCGTGCTGCTCGGATCGGAGGAGTGGGCCAAGGCGCGCAACCTGCCAGTGCTCGCATACCTGACGCATGGCCAGACGTGGGCCAATGATTTCGTCGCGGGTGAAGGCCTGCTGATGGCGCCGACGATCGCGGTCTCGAAGCTGCTCGATCGTGTCGGCCTGACGCTGCAGGATTTCGATTTCTACGAGATCCATGAAGCGTTCGCGGCGCAGGTATTGTGCACGCTGAAAGCCTGGGAAGACCCGACCTACTGCAAGAACGTGCTTGGTAAGGACGCGCCGCTCGGCTCGATCGATCGCGCCAAGCTCAACGTCAAAGGTTCGTCGCTCGCCTTCGGTCACCCGTTCGCCGCGACGGGCGCGCGTATTGTCGCGAACCTCGCCAAGCTGCTATCGATCCACGGCGGTCGCGGTTTGATTTCGGTGTGCACGGCTGGCGGCATGGGCGTTGCCGCCATCATGGAAGCACCCAAGTCGATAGACGTGAAGGCGGCGGCCTGAGACCTTTCGCGCATGACCCGAGACGGAGCCCGCAAAATGGGCTAAGGCGTCGCGGGTCGTGAAGCGAAGGAGCTTGAATGCCTAGTCGGGAGGAGCGTCAACTCGAGGCTGCGCGCGGGCTCGTGCGCGAGTTGGCAGCAAAGCTCAATGTCGACGCATGGGTGCGGCTTTGGGACGGCACGCGATTGCCGCTCGGAGAGTCGCCCAAAGGCAATTTCGAAATCTCGGTCGCGAGCCCTGGCGTGTTGGGTGCAATTCTGCGCAAGCCGTCGCTCGACACCGTCATTCGCCAGTACGTCGAGAAAGGGATCGATTTTTCCGGCGGCACGCTCGTCGATTTCGGACGCGCGCTGCAGGAGGGAGAAAAGTCGCTCAAGCTGAATGGCCGCGACGTCGCCCGGCTCGGCGTGAAGCTCGCACCGTTCCTGCTTGCAAGGGATGGCAAGGGCGTCGCTGATCAGGGCTTTGCCGGCGAAATCACCGGACGCAATCGCAAAACCGCCGACAACAAAGACTACATTCAGTTCCACTACGATCTGTCGAACGACTTCTACGCGCTCTTTCTCGATCCCGAGATGGTCTATTCGTGCGCCTATTATACCGACTGGTCGAACGACATTGCGCAGGCGCAGCACGACAAGCTGGACATGATCTGCCGCAAGCTTCGGCTCAAGCCCGGCGAGCGGATGCTCGACATCGGCTCAGGTTGGGGCGGCCTCGTGTGCTACGCGGTGACGAACTATGGCGTGACCGCGCACGGCATCACGCTATCGCAGGAGCAGCTGGATTTCGCGCAAGCCAAGGTGCGGCGGCTCGGGCTTGAGGATCGCATAACCTTCGCGCTTACCGACTATTCGAAGGTCGAGGGCTCCTACGACAAGATCGCCTCGATCGGTATGTACGAGCACATCGGGCTCAAGAACATTCCGCTATACATGGAAAAAGTGCGCTCACTCCTGACCGAAGACGGGCTGTTCCTCAACCACGCGATTTCGCGCCGTGCGCCGAAACAAAAGCCGACATGGCTCAAAGGTCGCATGCGGCCCGAGAAGCGGGCGATCGCCAAGTACATTTTTCCAGGCGGGGAACTCGACGACGTCGGCCATTCCGTGTCGGCAATGGAGCGCGCCGGCTTCGAAGTTCACGACGTCGAGGCTTGGCGCCTGCACTATGCGCGCACGTGCAAACTCTGGTGCGAGCGGCTGACGGCGAACCGCGACGCAGCCATTGGCTACGTTGGCGAGGAGAAGTATCGCATCTGGGTCGCGTATCTAGCGGGCGTAAGCTTGGCATTTTCGCGCGGGACGTTGCGGCTTTTCCAGACGCTTGCGTCAAAGTCAGCGAAGCGACCGCCGGCGCTGCCGCCGACGCGTGCCGACCTCTACCGCTAGCCGTCGGCCGCTATTTGGTGCGTTGCTTCAAATGCTGCTCACAGCGAGCGCGGATGTCGCCTAAGTCGGCGAGCGCGCGCTCGGTGTCGCGTTTTTTCGTTTCCAGGTCACTGATCGCCGACGTCACCTTGTCGAGCAGGAGCTGGGTCTGGGCGACTTGGCCGGGATCGGTATCGTAAAGCGCCAGATACTCACCGACATCCTCGACCGTGAAGCCCAAGTTGCGGCCGCGCAGGATCAGGATGAGACGTGCACGGTCGCGCCGCGAATAGCGGCGCGTCGTGCCGATACGGGCCGGCGCGATGAGGCCCCGGCTTTCATAGAAGCGTATCGTGCGTGTGGTGATGCCAAACTCCTTGGCAAGCTGCGATATCGTGAAAGATTGAGGCTCGTTTTCGCGCGTTTCGGCTCCGTGGATTTCCCGTAGCATTTGTGTCGGTTTCTCGCTCATGCTCGGTTACGCTTGGCTGCTTCCTCGGCCACCAGCTCTTTCTTGGAAAGCTTGCCGATCATCGTTTTCGGCAGGGCATCGCGGAACTCGATTTCGGAGGGCATCTCGATCTTTGAAATCTTGCTTTCGAGGTGTCGGATGATCTCGGCCTTGTCGGCTTTCATACCGGCTTTCAATTTGATGAATGCTTTCGGCGCCTCGCCACGGTACGCGTCTTTGATGCCGATTACGGTGACCTCCTCAACGGCGGGATGCTCGTAGATCGCCTCTTCGACGCGGCGCGGATAGACGTTGTAGCCAGAGCAGATAATGAGGTCCTTAATGCGGTCGACAATCTGGAAATAGCCATTCGGGTCCATGATCGCCACGTCGCCCGTGCGAAGATAGTCACCGACGAACTGGGCTGCCGTCTCTTTCGGCTTGTTCCAATATCCTTTCATGATCTGTGGGCCCTTGGCACACAGCTCGCCGCGTTCGCCCTGGGGCACCTCCTTGGTCGGATCGTCGATATCGCGCAGGGAAATAATGGTCCCGGGCAGCGGCGGCCCAATGGAACCGGGGATCAGCAGTCCCTCGATTGGGTTGCAGGTCAGGACGGGTGAAGCCTCGGAAAGCCCGTAGCCTTCGACGACTTTGGAGCCTGATACTTCCTCGAAACGCAATTTGATTTCCATAGGGAGAGGGGCACCGCCGGATATGCAGAAACGCAAAGAAGAGAGATCATAGCTCTTTAAATTCGGAAAGTTGAGCATTGCCGTAAAGATTGTCGGCACGGCCGGCATCATGGTGGGCTTTTCCGAGTGGATGAGCTTCAGCGCCTCGACGAGCTGGAAGCGGGGCATCAGGATTATTTTCGCTGCCTTCGCAATCCCCATATTCATGACGCCGGTCATGGCGAACACGTGGAACAATGGAAGTGCGCCGAGCACGCATTCCTTTCCCGCGACGAGTTCACGAGCCCAGGTGCCGATCTGCATGGTGTTGGCGTAGAGGTTGGCGTGGGTCAGCATCGCGCCCTTGGGCGTGCCCGTCGTGCCACCGGTGTATTGGAGCACGGCAACATCTTCCGACGGATCTATGGCAACCGGTCGGAAGGTGTAACCGCTCTTCGACAGCGTGCTGCCGTTGATGACACGGTCAGCGATGCGGGAGCCGGCGACGTTGGCCAGGTCCTTGCGCTTTACAAGGCGAAACAGCACGGATTTCAGGGGTGAAAGCACCGTGGTGAACGGCACGACGATGGCGCGCTCGAGCACGTTGGTCGCGACCAGTTCCTCGACCTTGGGAAAGAGCGCCTGAAGGTCGTGCGTGACCATCATCTTGGTCCCGCTGTCGCGGATCTGGTAGGACAGCTCCTCGATCGTATACAGCGGGTTGAAATTGACGACGGTACCGCCAGCTTTAAGTATCGCGAAGTAAAACACGACGAAAGTGGGAGTATTTGGCAAAAACAGGCCAATTTTCGTGCCTTTGCCGACCCCGATTTTTTGTAAACCTGCGGCAACTTTGTCGACTTCGTCAGCAAGCGCCTTATAGCTCGTTACGCGACCCAGAAAGCTAAGCGCTGGATTTGACGGGTACTGCTCGGCGGCTCGCGTAAGCAAATTTTGCAGCGGCGCTGTGGCAATCGGGGCGTGCCAATCGGCACCTTGCGGGTAGTGCGCCGTCCAGGGCAGGCTCTCATAAGGTGAAGCAGTTGCGGGGCTGGTTGTCATGGCGTTTCCAGGTGGTTGGATTTCATTATTGGACTTGTTATTTTAACCACCAAGGACAGATGTAAACGCAAGCGGTTCTGGCCGCAGATTGAACAACTTTTCGAGGGCGCTGGCCAGTACAGGCGGGGTGGCCCCTTTATCCGAAGCGTGGGCGCCAGACAGCGCGGGATTCGTGGTATGTGGCGTCCGTTGGCCGCGACCGTCCGCTGCTGGACTTGCTAAGGGTTTAAGGATAAGGGACCCGTCAGCTTGCTGCAAATATGCCGCTGTTCTAGGTAATTGACCCAAGCAAAACTGGCCCGTAGCGCCGTGGCGTACGGGTGGGAGAGGCAGATGGACGAAGTCGCGACGAAGATTATCGATATTCTGAAGAAGCACATGAAGGAGCCGCGCGACGACATCTCGCTCGACACCGCTCTGACCGATCTCAAGATCGAGTCCCTCGACCTGGCGATGATCGTGTTCGATATCGAAGACGGTTTCGGCATCGAGATCCCCTACAATGCCAACGAAGAGGTCGAGGCATTCAAGACCGTCGGTTCGGTCGTCGACAGGGTGAAATCGCTTATCGCTGCCAAGGCCGGCTCGGCCGCCAAGGCGTGACCGGCGCGTTTGTGCGCTCGTTCAATCAGTGAGTTTCGCAACGCCGCGCCGCCTTCGGGTTGGCCGGCGTTGCCGCAATGGGATCAGGAAAGAATCCGCCAATGGCCAGCGATAAGGCAGCGCGCCGCGTCGTCGTAACAGGAATGGGCGTCGTGACGCCGATCGGTACGACGGTCGACGAGTTCTGGCAGGCCTGTAAGGAAGGCAAGTCGGGCGTCAGCGAACTCGGTGGTTTTCCGCTCGAGGACCTGAAGATCCTGATCGCTGCCCAGATCAAGAATTTCGACCACAAGGCCCGGCTCAAGCATTTCAAGCGTGACCGGATCATTACGCTCGCCGACCGCTATTCGTGGTTTGCAGGGGTTGCGGCCGACGAAGCGGTCAAGATGTCCGGCCTCGAAATGCCGCTTGCCGACCCCTACCGTTCAGCCTGCATCATCGGTTCGGGCGCGGGTGGCCTCGTCACGTTCGAGACGGCGTACCGCGACCTCTTCATTCTAAACAAGCGCGCGACGCATCCGTTGACGCTGCTGCGCATCATCGGCTCGTCCGCGGCCGCCCACGTAGGCATCGAATTCGGTGTCAAGGGCCCGACCTTTGCCACGTGTTCGGCGTGTTCGACGGCGACGCATGCGATCGGCATCGCACGCGACTATATTCGCGACGGCGTCGTGGATGTTGCCATTGCGGGTGCTTCGGAAAGCGTCATCAACTACGGGACGATGAAGGCTTGGCAGGCGCTGCACGTGCTGTCGCCGGAAGGATGCTTCCCGTTCGCAAAGAAGCGCAACGGCACGGTTCTGGGCGAGGGCGCCGGCATCCTCGTGCTCGAGAGCTACGAACACGCGAAGGCGCGTGGGGCCACCATTCTGGCCGAGCTGCGCGGATATGGCATGGCGTCAGACAGCCAGGACATGGTCAAGCCAACGGTCGAGGGCCCGAGCGTCGCGATGCAGGACGCGCTGGAAGATGCGGGGCTTAAGCCTGAAGACATCCAGTATCTGAACGCGCACGGCACGGCGACCGCCGACAACGACATCAACGAAACGAAGGCGATCAAGAACGTCTTCAAGGACTACGCCTACAAGCTCGCCATTTCGTCGACCAAATCGATGCATGGCCATCCGCTGGGCGCTGGTGGCGGGATCGAGGCAGTTGCCTGCATTAAGGCCATGCAGGATGGTTTCGTGCCGCCAACAATCGGGCTCGACGAGCCGGGCGAGGGCTGCGACCTCGATTACATTCCGAACGAGGGCCGGAAGCTCGATGTGACATATGCCATGTCGAATTCCTTCGCGTTCGGCGGCCTTAACGCTGTACTTGTTTTCGGTCCGCCACCCGCTTGATGCGGCTGGAAGTTTTATCTCACTCTAATCCTGGCGCGACCCATCGGGATCGGCGAGCGTGGCTTTTCGCCATGGACTCTTGCGACTTGCCCCGTGTGGTGAGAAGATCGCGGGTCTTGGGCGGTGCGGGGTCAGTCGCCGCTGCAGCGCAGAATTGGTCCGTTCGGTCGTCCCGGGGTAAGGCGTCATGCGCGAGGTCGTGATTCAAGCTGGCAAGGTCGCCATACGCGCGCGGCTTCTTAACACGCCAACAGCGGAGCGCATCTGGGCGGCACTGCCGATCGAGGCCTCGGCGCGAACCTGGGGACATGAAGTCTATTTCGATGCCCCCGTGACGTCCGCCACGGAACCAGACGCGCGCGTCGTCGTGCAGGCGGGTGACATCGCGTTCTGGCCGGAAGGCGACGCCATCGCGATCGGGTTTGGTCCTACGCCGCTGTCCCGTACACGAGACGAAATCAGGCTCGCCGGGCCCTGCAACGTCTGGGCGGAAGCACTCGACGACGTGCGCCAACTCAAACTGGTCCACGCCGGGGCCGCAATCACGATCCGCGAGGCGGATGGCTGACGACAATGGCATGAGCGCCGCGCGGGCGGCGTGTATCGAGGACTTGCGGCGACTGGCGCATCGCAACGTGCCGCGCGAGTTCATGGACTACTACGAGTCCGGTTCCTACGCAGAAGAGACGCTTCTCGCCAACCGCGCGGACCTGAGCCGCATCAAGATCCGCCAGCGTGTGCTTGCCGGTGCTTCGGGCCGCACACTCGATAGCCGAATTCTGAGCGAACCGGTCGCGCTCCCCATTGTGCTGGCGCCGATAGGGATGCTCGGCATGGGCTGGCGCGACGGAGAGATCGCAGCCTGCCGCGCGGCGCAACGCGCGGGCGTTGCGTTTACGCTCAGCACGATGTCGATCTGTTCGATCGAGGACGTGGCGGCTGCGGTTTCGAAGCCGTTCTGGTTCCAGCTGTATGTGATGAAGGATCGCGGCTTCATTGCAGAGCTGATCGAGCGCGCGAAAGCGGCGCGCTGCAGCGCGCTTGTCCTGACGGTCGACCTTCAGGTGCTGGGTCAGCGACATCGTGACGTTCGCAACGGCCTTAGCGTGCCGCCGCGCCTGCGGCCGGCTACGCTTGCGCGCATGGCCATGAAACCGCGTTGGGTCGCGGGCTTGCTGATGGGCAAGCGCAAGACGTTCGGAAATCTAGACGGGCGCGTGGCTGGAATGAGCGACGTGCGTTCGCTTTCCGAGTGGACGGCGCAGCAGTTCGATGCCGCCTTGTCGTGGGACGATGTGGCTTGGGTGCGCGAGCGCTGGCCGGGCAAGCTGATCCTGAAAGGGATCATGGAAGTGGACGACGCCAAGGCCGCCGCGAAGAGTGGGGCCGATGCAATCGTCGTCTCCAATCACGGTGGCCGGCAGCTCGACGGCGCAGCGTCGTCGATTTCGGCGCTTCCGAAGATTGCGGACGCCGTGGGTTCCGACATTGAACTGCTGTTCGACGGCGGTGTTCGTTCGGGGCAGGACGTGTTTCGTGCGCTTGCGCTGGGTGCCAAAGGTTGCCTGCTGGGACGTGCGTTTCTTTACGGGTTGTGCGCGGGCGGCGAGGCCGGTGTTACGCGTGCCATCCGTATCGTCGCGTCGGAGCTCGACGTGACGATGGCGCTGGCGGGTGTTCGCACGATCGGGGAGATCAAGCGCGGCTGCCTGCAGGAGTGATCGACGGCACGTGCCGAACGGTGGGGCACGTTAGCCACGCGCGCCAACGCCTCTAGGTGCCAGGCCAGGCTTCCGCGTCGCCATATGGGAACCAGCCCTGCTGCTCGCGGATCTCGGGGTCGATCAACACCATCTTCGTATGCCGGAACTGGTCGAGTCCTTCGACGCCGAGTTCGCGGCCGTGTCCCGACATCTTGCGTCCGCCGAATGGCACGGCATCGTTGTCGAGCAGCGGCACGTTGACCCAAACCATGCCGCTTTGAATTTCATTTACCGCACGCATCGCTTCCGAAAGCTCGCGCGTATAGATATTCGCGCCGAGCCCGAAGCGCGAGCGGTTGGCAAGCGCAATCGCTTCGTCGAGATCATGAACGCGCACGATGGGTGCGACAGGCCCAAACGATTCATCGTTCACAATCTCCATGTCGGGCGTCACACCGGTCAAAACCGTCGCGTCCGCGAAGTAGCCCTTGTTGACATGGCTCGGTCGCCCGCCGCCTGCCGCGACCTTCGCGCCTTGCTGGATGGCGCGGGCGAGGATCGCCTCATAGCGGTCGCGTTCGCGTGCCGAAACCATCGGCCCCATGTCCACCTTAGCGAGGCCGTCACCGATGCGCAGCGCGTTTGCCTCCTTGATGAGCTGGCCGACAAATTCGTCGTGGATCGTGTCATGCACGTAGATGCGCTCTGCCGACGTGCACACCTGCCCCGCGTTCAGGAAACTCGCGAATGCGACACCGCGTGCGGCGATTTCGGTGGGCGCCGACGGCATCACGATGAATGGGTCGTTACCGGAGGCCTCGATCAGCGCGGGCTTGAAGGTTTTGGCGCAGGCCAGAGCAACGGACTGGCTGGTCTTGACGCTGCCGGTGAACGCCACGCCGTGCACACCGTCGTGCTCGACGAGACGCTGTCCCGCCGGACCTCGCCCCGTTACGCACTGCACGAGGCCTGGCGGCAGCGCGGAGAACGCTTCCATCAGATACAGCGTCGAAAGCGACGTGTAGTCGGAAGGCTTGATGACAACGGCGTTGCCCGCGCCGACCGCCGCGGCAACCTGCCAAAACAAGAGGAGATAGGGATAGTTGAACGGAATGATCGCGGCGACGACGCCGAGCGGCTCTTTCATGGTCAGGTGCAACTGGCCCGGCGCGGATGGCCCGTGCACGCGCCCGCCCTCATGGCGGGCGATCTCGGCGTAGTAGCTCATCGCGCTCGCCGACCAGCCTATTTCGTCGATCGCTTCCTTGTAGGTCTTGCCTTGCTCGCGGGTGAGCGACTCGCCGAGCGGTGCCGCAAGCGCCCGCGTCGCTCGCGTCACCTCATGCATGATGTCGGCGCGCTCTGCGCCCGATAAGGCCCACCACTTCTTCTGCGCCGCGGTCGCGATTTCGATGGCGCGTTCGATTTCGGCAACGGTGGTTTCCGCGATCGCGCCGATCTGGTCTTCGGTTGCCGGGTTGATGACCGGGTAGTGGTCGCCCGCGCTTTTGACGAACGCGCCGTCGAGGAAGAGGTGACCGCTCAACTCACGATGCTTGGCGACGACGCTCATGTGCGGCCTCTTGGTTCGAATTGCGATTGGATAGCGCAGGGATGGAGCCGCGCCGGCAATGACCAGCCTTTTAGCCCGGCAACCCCCCAGTTGCATTCAAACTTGAGGCGCGTTGGCCATGCGGCGGCCGCTATGGTCAGCGGTAATATAGTGCAAGGTCAAGCTGGAAAAGCGCAGGGACAACGTGCAAGCAGGTGCATCGCAGCGGTCAGGCGAGCGTAGGGTGATCGAGGAGACAATCCGATGACAATCACTATCACCGCCTTCGAGCGATCGCCCGATCGCGGAAGGGGGCTGGCGCGTGACATGCGCGTTCGCTGGGCGCTTGAAGAAGTGGGCAAGCCATATGACGTTCGTCTGCTTTCGTTCGCTGCGCTGAAGGATCCGCAACAGCTTGCGCTCAATCCGTTCGGTCAGATTCCGACCTACGAAGACGGCGATCTGGGGCTATTCGAGTCGGGTGCGATCGTACTGCATATTGCTGAACGCTATGCCGGCCTGCTTCCGGATGATGCGAATGCCCGGGCGCGCGCGAAAGCATGGATGTTTGCCGCGATCGGTACGGTAGAGCCTCCAATCGTGGAACGTTCAGCCGCCATGCTCGTGGAACGGGACAAATCCTGGTACGCGCAGCGTCTGCCTATCGTGGAGGACCGCGTCCGTGACCGGCTGGGCCAGCTTCGCACCCACCTAGGCGACGCGCCTTGGCTGGATGGCGAATTTAGCGCCGGCGACCTTTTGATGGTCCACGTGCTTCAGAGGTTGAAAGGGTCGGGTACGCTAGAAGATTTTTCGACGCTTGCGGCCTATGTCGCCCGGGCCGAAGCGCGGCCGGCATATCGGCGTGCATTCGAAGCTCAACTGGCGGTCTTCAACGCCGCGCCGTCCGACCGGTAGAGCTCAGCTCTAGAGCGTGATGGATGTCAGTCCTTCGGTAGTTCAGCCGACGCACAGCTTGCGGATAACAAGGCGGCAACTCTGCAAGATTTGACCGCCCTTTTCGCCGATCGGTCCCAGATCGTTGAGTCTCAGTCGGTTTCCGTCGTCGAGAAGCATTCAAAAGCGAACCGTTCCCGAAACGATTGTCATACTGCCGTCGAAGCGGCGCTCGGTATTGAATTCCTGATAGTGACGCGCGTTTATGATGAGCGGTGTCTTGTCGATGAGCGTCGTGTAGGACATGCCGCCGCCGATCGCGTCGACGTCGCCTTCAAATGGACCAAGCACGGCGCCCGCTCCTGAATCGCCTGTCAGCTGCCGATAATCATAGCCCACCACGCCGATCATAAAGCCGCGGCTCAATTCATAGCCCACGGCCCATTCGAAGTGGAAATCTGTGCCGCTATCGTAGTCAGTATCAGTGTTCTCAAAGTTGAACGTGACGCCGACGGCGCCGTTGAACTGCAGTTTGGATGTCGGTTCCACCCAGGTCGCGGCCCAACCGATGTCGATACCCGGCCGATTGAGGCCAATATTCGGTTCGAAGCCCGTATCGTACCGTCCGGTCGGGAATACGCCCTGAACGTAGACGAGATGCGCGAAAGTGCCTTGCGACCAGCCGAGCTGGGCGCGCGCGTTGATGTCGCCGAAGCCCCAGCCAGAGGTATCTTGTGAAACGGTATTTCCGAACGGTCCGGTCACCTGCGCATCCATATCGATGTGTCCGACCGGGATAGTCACTCCTAGCCCTACACTGCCACCAAGCACCTTCTGCTGCGGGACATACAGGATATTGGCCGCTTGCGAGAAGAATTTGACGTCCATGCCGAGGTCGAGAACTACGCCACCTAGAGTCACCGGCCCCGAAATTTCGCCCTCGTAATAAGCCGAGACCATCGTGACGTACGTGCCGGGCGGTGGCGACGCACCTGCGCCGAAAGCGGCCGCGCCGAGGCCGTACGAGGAAAATGCGAACTCATCTGCATGCACCGCATTTGCGGCGTGTGCGGAAATTGCGAATACGAATGAATATATCGCCTTGCGATTGCAGATCATGGCATCCCCCCAAGTGTCTCGATATTCCGGTGGCCATTAAGATGCATGTGGAAATTATTTTATGCGTAGGTCGCGATCGCCCGTCGCTGCATTCGGGGAGGCCCGTTTCGACCACCTGACCAGTTCGCGATCCATTATATGCCATGGAGAGGCGGACTTTCGTTTGCGACTAGGGCACAATTCAGCGGTTTTCACCAACCCCGAAACAGATTCCAAATCTCTAATTGTCGCGACGCACAATTGGATTGCGCTTGACTTTCTGATGCTTACGATAAATTGTTAATGTGGGAGATGGGGCGCAGCTACACAGTCCAACGGGAGTTGGCAGATGTCCGCTGTTTCATCGACCCAATTCATCATAGCTCGATTCGCAAGAAGTTTATGCGGCGCTCGTGTTCGTGCGGGCGTCGTTTTGATTCCACTGTCCGGCAAAACTTTATTCAAGAGATAGCCGGGCGCACGCGGGACTCGATTGCGGGAATTGTCCAAATCGGCCTCTCCGGGCCGAAAGGGTGCTTATTGTCTGCGGATACCGATGACCATGAATGCGATGCAGGCACAAACGGCCCCCGAATTCGGCGCGGAAAGCTCCGAGGGGCTTTTGTTGCGCGATATGCTGCGTGTGCCGGGTGGTACGTTCGCGATGGGGTCGGACGGGCACTATCCGGAAGAGGCTCCCGTTCACCGTGTAACCGTGGATGCGTTCTGGATAGACGAGACCCCGGTTACCAATCGGCAGTTTCGCGAGTTTGTGGAAGCGACGGGGTACGTCACCTTCGCCGAGATCGCCCCCAGGGCCGAGGATTACCCGGGGGCGCTGCCGCACATGTTGAGGGCGGGGTCGCTCGTGTTCCGGTCGACCAAGCAACCTGTCGACCTCAAAATTTGGAATCAATGGTGGGAGTTCTGCTTTGGCGCCAATTGGCGTCGACCGCGCGGCCGCGGAAGTTGGATTCACGGGCTTGACGATCACCCTGTTGTGCACGTCGCCTATCGCGACGCTGAAGCCTATGCTGCGTGGGCTGGCAAGGAACTTCCAACCGAGGCCGAGTGGGAATTTGCGGCGCGCGGCGGTCTCGAAGGCGCAGAGTTCGCCTGGGGAGACGAATTCACCCCGGGCGACCGACAGATGGCCAACACCTGGCAAGGTGACTTTCCGCACGAGAACCTGAAGCTCGACGGATACGAGCGCACGTCGCCGGTCACGGCGTTTCCGCCCAATGGTTATGGTCTTTACGACATGATCGGCAACGTCTGGGAGTGGACGACCGACTGGTATGCTCCAAAGCATCCGGCCGATGCGCCGAAGGCGTGTTGCATTCCGGAGAATCCGCGCGGGCCTCCACGCGACGCGAGCTTCGATCCCTGCCAGCCGAAGATCCGCATTCCCCGCAAGGTGCTGAAGGGCGGCTCGCACCTGTGTGCGCCAAACTATTGCCGCCGCTACCGGCCCGCGGCGCGCCATCCAGAGCCGGTGGACACGTCCACCAGCCACGTCGGCTTTCGATGCGTCAAAAGAATGGGAGATGCGCGATGAGCGAGGGATCGCCGCCGTCTCAAGACGCAAACTGATCAGCGAGGTCCCCCACGCGCGGCGTGTGGGTAAGTGCATTTCGGGCAGCGGGTGAAGTGGCGTAGGAGCAGCGCATGGCCGCCGGCACTACCGGGTTTCAGCAGATGCTGAGCTGGTTTGTGGCGGCGCTGTGCGCCGCTCTGCTCATCGTTGGGGTCGCTTGGTATGGGCTGTCGCTCGACGTGCACGAACGCTTCTGGGCCGACATCAAGGACCGGGTGCACGGACCGATGACCTTCCGCTTCGCGCTCCAGCCAACCATGGCGTTTTTAGCCGCCCTCCATGACGGCATCAGAGATGCGCGCGAGGGACACAAGTCGTTCTTCTGGACGGCGTGGTGGGACCGGGAGGCGCAGCCGGGGAGACTGCGCGAAGGCTTTAACTCCATCGCCCGCGTGATCCTGCTCGGCATCAGCATGGACGCGATTTATCAGTTCAAAGTCCTCGATCATTTCTACCCGGTCGAGGCTCTGATGATGGCGATCCTGCTCGCCGTCATTCCCTACTTCATATTCCGCTGGGTTGTCGAAATCGTCGCGCGATCGTGGTTCGCGCGCGAAGGGAGACGCACGCGATGACGGAAACGCACGTCACCCGAAAATCTGCCGCCGACGACGTATCGGTCGAGCTGTCTTCGCGCCGCACCGGAATGTCGTTCCAGCGAACGCGCATGAGCGCGGACCGTACGCTGATGTCCGTCATTCGCACGTCTCTGTCGCTGATCTCGTTCGGGTTCACCATCTACCAGGTGTTCGAGAAGATGCGTGAACACAACATCATCACGCACGCAGGCTCGGCGCGGAATTTCGGCGTTACGCTTGTCGCGCTCGGCATATTCATGCTGGCCGGCGGCATCGCCTATCACATTCAGTTCATGACGCATTTGCGCGAGCAACGCGCGGCCATGGTTGCCGACGGGCTCGTGCATGGCGAGAGCAGCTTCCCCGTTTCCCTGACCTTCGTAACTGCCATCATTCTTCTGCTGATCGGCGTTTTCGCGATTGTCAGTATGGTGTTTCAGGTCGGGCCGTTTTGGTGAAGGAGACTTGGAATGTCACGGTCAAAATTGCACTCGACATCCGATCTTGAAGGCAAGCACGCCGCGGCAGGCGGGCGATTGATAACCAGCAAGGAGGAAGCAAATGGCTAAAACCGACAAGCCGAATATCCTCGTCATCTGGGGCGATGATATCGGTCAATCGAACTTGAGCTGCTACACGCGCGGGCTGATGGGATACCAAACGCCCAACATCGACCGCGTTGCCAATGAAGGCATGCTGTTCACCGACAGCTACGGCGAGCAGTCTTGCACCGCCGGTCGCTCGTCATTCATCACCGGACAGAGCGTCTATCGCACCGGGCTTTCCAAGGTCGGCATTCCGGCCGCGCCGCAAGGCATGATGGATTCCATCATCACCACTGCCCAGTTGCTGCGCGACCAGGGCTACGCGACCGGCCAGTTCGGCAAGAACCACCTCGGCGA